>JAFUBE010000177.1 GCA_017460365.1 Eggerthellaceae bacterium | reverse complement strand
TCGGGCGTGCGCGGCAAGCTGGCAGAGATGCTGGGGGTTCTAGGCTGCACGCTGGTGGGCGATGAGGGCGTCGGCATTGCGCTAGACGGGCAGGCGTTTGCCACCAACGAGCTTGCCCTAAGCGAAGAGGATCTAACCGCACTGGGCGACCACGTCGAGATGTTCCTTGCCGCGCTAGAGGGTTAGCTGCAAAGCAGGCCTCAAGACAACAGACTGACGCCAGAGGCCCCAAGAGGGCCTGGGGTCTTCAGCCTTTACGAGTTGCTGCCCCATTCGGGTTCGTTGCGGTAGGAAGACGCTTCGGCGTTGAAGGTTATCTGCAGGTTGCTATCGACGGTGAAGTCGAAGGTCTGCACCTCTGCAGGCTCTCCGTCTTCCCAGGGGCGCACCAACTGGCAGACGAGCACATCGTGGCCAGGTGCAACCGCGCGCAGCGTTACCCAGTGGCGCAGCGGCCCGCCTGTGGTGGTCTCGTCGTCGGAGAGCCCCTGGTCTCCCTCGTCCACGATGCTCAGCACAGGGTCGTCATCGGAAACCACACAATCCCACTCGAATCCCGTTCCCGCCGAGTAGTCGAGCGCAACCGAGACAATGCCCTCGCCGCCCGCTATTTGCACATTCGAGCTTTCCGCCGAACTCGTGGTTCCCTGGCCAGAGCCCGTGCATGCTGCAAGGCCTGCCAGCACCAAGGTTGCAAGCGTTGCTACTAGGGTGAAGCGCAGTTTCATGGTCGTTCCTTCGTTCGTCTTCGGGTTGGCATCTATTATGCACCATCTGCATATCGAATAGGCACCGAGGGGCCATTTCTTCGACGCACGGCGCTCAAAGGTGGGTGCGCTTCGGCGCGCGGCATGCAATCGTAAGACAGGGGATGGAGATTCGTCTTGCTAAGACAGGGGAGGTTCGTTTTAAGAGCACGCCCTCGCCGCGCCTTTAGTACCCGCTGCTCACGAGCTGCCAGCCGTCGTCGCCAGTGCGGGCGAGCCACCACTGGTAATCGGTGTACTCGGTGTCAAGCGCCCATGCGCTCGGCTCGTCTTCCGTCACGGGTGAGTGGAAGTCGCCTATGAGCTCGACGACCTGCGTATAGCCCGCTCCTTCGTCAATCTCGTTGAGCCATTTCACGTTCTCGGGCGTGTTACAATCGTCGCCGGCGTAGCGCAGCGAGTGCAGCTCGCAGCCGTCCCAGGCGGCGAAGTTGCACTTCACCTGGACAGCTGCCTCCTCGAGTTCCTCGCGGGTGTAGAGCTTCGAGTCGCCGAAGTCGTAGGAGACCTCGGGGTAGACCTTGCCGGCCTTGTACTCCTCGAACGTGATGCCCTGGTCCGCGATCTCCTTGGCGATTGTCGAGTCGTCGATGTAGCGGATGTGCCAGGGCTCGTAGCCGTAGCCTGTGATGTGCTCGCAGCCATCAAGGTAGCGCAGGATAAAGCCGTACTCCGCCAGCCGCGCGTGAATCTTCTCCCAGATCTCGGGGTACTCCATCATGTCCTGGTTCTCGACGACGTCCTTGCCGTCGATTATCAGGTACAGGTCGAGTGCAAGGCCCGTGTGATGCTCGGAGTAACCGGGTTCGGCCACGGTCTTTTTGGCGTAGTCGGCGCCGTATTCCTCGGTGAACTCCTTCATGATGCGCTCCTGGTCGGCCACGCTGCGCCGGGCGGAGTCGAGGTCGACGTGCACGCCCTCTCGCTCCAGGTCGGCCTTCAGGTCGAGGTAGGCGGCGTAGGCCTTCGACTCGACCTCTACGTCGTCGCCCACGGTGTTGGTGAAGTGATCTGTTTCAAGCGAGTCCTCCCAGCCCTCGGGCAGCGGGTTTAGCTTGTTGACGAGCGCCAGGTAGTCAATGCTCTGCAGCTGCCCAGGCAAGACCGACGCGCTCGCCGCCTGTGAAGACTGCGCCTCGTTTGTCTCCGATGACGAAGCCGAGCTGTCGGCGTTCGCGGCGCATCCAGCGAGTGCAAGCGAGATCGTAAGTATGGCAACCCATGCTGCTATAGCCTTCGACTTATTCATGTCCATTCTCCTCGTGTACGTGAGCCGACATTAGTGACGATCTTTATATGCAC
>JAFUBE010000176.1 GCA_017460365.1 Eggerthellaceae bacterium | reverse complement strand
GGGCGCCATGACGAAACGCGACGTCTCGGGAGAGGTCAAGGAGCGCGTGCGGGGCCGGGAGTACTCGGTCAGGGTGCGGCTCGCCCCCGACGAGGACCACGAGAAGTGGCATTGGTCGCCCTGGCGCCAGGTGAAGGGCAACAAGGCCAAGGCGAACGCCGAGCTCGTCGCCTACGCGCAGGAGCTCGAAGACGACGCTGCCGGCTTGAACGTCACCGTGGCCGAGTACGTCGACGCTTGGCAGGAAACGCGCAAGAAGCTCGGCAAAGTATCCGACCTCCATAATTCCGCAGCATAGAATCTAGATTCCCTTACACGGCCCCAGTTCAGGGGCTTGTTTTTTGTCAACAATATAGATATTTATAGGTACGGTAGTGTGCTGTATGTGCTACAATATGAGGTGGTTCGGGGAAAGGCGGGCACCACATGTACCTCAAGCAGATACCGCAGAAGAACGGGCGGGTGAGGCTAGCGGTCTACGAGAGCTACCGCGAGGGGAAGCGGACGCGCTCGCGCACGGTGCGGCCGCTCGGCTACCTCGACGAGCTCGAGGCCGAGCACGACGACCCCGTGGCCTGGGGCAAGGCGGTCGCTGCCGAGATGACCGAGGCGAAGAGGGCCGCCGAGCAGGCCGTCGCCATAGAGATCCACCCCATGGAGAAGATCGACAAGCGCGCCGACAACGTGAGGAACATCGGCTGCGCGGCGGCGCTCTCGCAGTACGCGGCGCTCGGAATCGAGCGGGCGCTGCGCAACCACATGCGGGGGTCGGGGGCGGGATACGACCTGAACGCCGTCCTCAGGCTGCTGGTCTGCGAGCGCATCGTCGAGCCGGGCTCGAAGCTCGCGGCGTGGGGCAACCGCGGCCGCTACTTCTTCAGGACGGAGTTCTCCGACGACGACGTCTACCGCGCGCTCGACGAGCTCTCCGCCGCCAAGGGCGCCGTGGTCTCCGCCATGAACCGCTCGATCGCCGCGGCCGGCGCGCGCGACCTGTCGTGCGTGTACTACGACGTGACCAACTACTACTTCGAGGTCGACGACGAGGACGACCTCAGGCGCAAGGGCGTCAGCAAGGAGCACCGCCGCAGCCCGATAGTGCAGATGGGCCTGCTCCAGGACGCCAACGGCATCCCGATCGCCTACCGTAAGTTCCCCGGCAACACGGCCGACTGCGTCACGATGATACCCGTGCTCTCCGACATGAAGCGCGACCACGGCCTCGATCGCGTCGTGGCCGTGGCCGACAAGGGGCTGAACTGCTCTGACAACATCGCGGCCGCGGCCGCCTCCGGCGACGGGTTCGTCTTCTCGCAGTCCGTTCGCGGCACCAAGTCGGACAAATCCCTCAAGGCCTGGGTGCTCGACGAGGACGGCTACGCCGCCAAGACGGAAGACGGCTGCAAGTTCAAGTCGAAGTCCAAGCAGGGCTACAAGACCGTCCACCTCAAGGCGGCCGACACCGCCTCCGGCAGGGCCGAGGACGTTCCCGTCGAGGTCAAGTACGTGGCCTTCTGGTCGGAGAAGTACGAGCGGCGCGCCCGCCACGACCGGGAGGCGGCCATCGAGAAGGCCCGCAAGCTCGTGGCGAACCCGGGCGCCTACACCAAGGCGACCAGCCACGGCGCCGCCCAGTACGTCAAGAACCTGCACTTCGACAAAGAAACCGGCGAGGTCGTGGAGGGCAGCAAGCTGGAGCTCGACCTCGAGGCGATAGCCGAGGCCGAGAAGTACGACGGCTACTACCTCATAGTCACCAGCGAGACGGGATGGGACGACGGCCGCGTCATCGACGCGTACCGGGAGCTCTGGAGGATAGAGGAGTCGTTCAAGGTGACGAAGTCCGAGCTCGCCACGCGGCCCGTCTACGTCTGGACGCCCGACCACGTCGAGGCGCACTTCCTCGTCTGTTACATAGCGCTGGTGATCCTGCGGTTGCTTCAGTTTGCCACCGGCCTTCCCTGCAGCCGGATACGAGAGGAGATAGCGGCCATGAACGGGGTCAACGTGGATGCCAACTGGTGGGCGTTCGGGCACCGCACAGACGATTCCGACCTTATCGCCGAGGCGGCGGGCCTCGAAGAGCTCAAGCTGAAGAACCTCACAACGGGCAAGGCCAGGGGGATTCTGGCCAAGGCCGCCAAGTGGAAAATACCACATGTAAAATGATCAATGAAATCGAAGTGTTTCAGCAGCTCAGAAGTCGTTTTCTCTGAAATCTGCTGCGGAAGTCAGG
>JAFUBE010000175.1 GCA_017460365.1 Eggerthellaceae bacterium | reverse complement strand
CAGGACGAGGCGCTCTCAATGATGGAGGCCGGAAGCGGCTACGCCAGCGTGGACGAGCGCAGGCAGGACGAATACGCCGCGGGCCACATCCCCGGGGCCATCTGCATTCCCAACGAGTCGATCTCCACGCGGCGGCCAGATCAGCTGCCCGACCTCGCCCAGCTGATCTTGGTGTACTGCCGCAGCGGGACCCGCAGCAAGCAAGCCGCCCGCACGCTCGCGGACATGGGTTACACGAACGTCGTCGAGTTCGGCGGCATAAACACGTGGCCCGGCGAGGTGGTCACCGGCTAGGCGCGCCTTCGTCGCCACCGCGTGACACCTCCCGTCAGACACGATCCGTCATTTTTCGAGAGAGGCATGCGGTACGGCGAGCGCCACCCGAAAATGATCACGTTAGGTCTGCCCATGGAGACCTCGCATTCAGATGAGAGGGCCGGCGTTCAACATGCCCTACCCGATGAGCGGCACGGCGCGCTTGAGCTCCTCGACGATCGAGATGCCCTGTGGGCAGGCGGCCTCACACGAGTAGCACCCGACGCAGGCGCTCGGCGGGTTCTTGCCCGAGCCCCAGTTCATCCATTCCTGCACGTGGCGACCGAACATGGTCTCGGCGTTCATGGCCAGGAATGCCCCGCGTATGCCGACGTTTTGCGGGCAGACCTTCGCGCAGTAATCGCAGCCGGTGCAGGGCACGAGGTCGAACTTTCCGAACTCGTCGAGCGCCGCATCGATGACGGTTTGCTGGTTGGGCTCGAAGCCCGTAAAGCCGCTGAGCGCCGCAATGTTGTCCTCCAACTGCTCCATCGAGTTCATGCCCGAGAGCACGGTGATGATGTTGGGCTGATTAGCCACGTATTGCAGCGCCCAGGCGGCAGGCGACTGGGCGGGCGTGGCCTCGGCGAACACGCGCGCCACATTGGCAGGAGGCTCGGCCAGAAGGCCGCCGCGCAGGGGTTCCATCACCACGACGGGCACACCGCGCTTGGCTGCGACCTCCATGCACGCGCGGCTCTGGTTCACGGGGTTCTCCCAGTCGAGGTAGTTCACCTGCAGCTGCACGAACTCGACCTGCGGGTGCGCCGCGATGATCTCGTCGAGCTCTTCGGGCGTGCCGTGGTGCGAGAAGCCGACATGACGCACCAGGCCCTCGTCCTTCATCTGCGCGATGAAGTCCCACATGCCCAATTCGTCGAAGACCGACGTGCGCGCGCCGCCCGTCATGTGCATCAGGTAGAAGTCGAAGTACCCCGCGCCCGTGCGCTCGAGCGACTGGCGGAATTGCGCTTGAGCATCCGCAGGCGACTTGCAGCCGATCCACGAGATTCCCTTCGTCGCCAGCTGGTAGCTCTCGCGCGGATGGCGCTGCACGAGAGCGCGTGCCGCCTCGTCCTCGCTGCCGGTGTAGATCCACGCCGTGTCGAAGTACGTGAAGCCCGCTTCGAGGAACCGGTCGACCATATTGCAGATCAGCTCGTGGTCGAAGCTGCCGTCCTCGAGTCTGGGCAGGCGCATGAGCCCGAATCCCAACTTGCCGATGTCCTCGCCCAGATAACCCATGAGACCCCCATCCCTCGATTTGCCTACGCCGCGTATTCTACCTTACGCGAGGAACGGATTCGGCGGCACAAGAGGCCGCCCGTCATCTGGATCATCGTATGAGCGTATGGATACGTTCGAAGAACCGCCTTTCGGCTAGTGCTGCGTTCAGCAAATAACTGCCCGCCAGACGAAGGATATTCGTTCCGTGGGGCGCGAAAGAAATCGAAGGCGTAGCCGTAGCTACTTCAAGATTTCTTGAACGCTCCACGGGGCGAATAGACGAGTCTGGCGGGCAGTTATTTGCTGAACGCAGCACTAGAGCCGGAGCGGATGCGGGCCATGCGCGAACTACCAGTTCCTCCACGAGATGACATCGCCCTGCGAGGTCTTCAGGTCCGCATCTCCCCCGTAGACGACCGCCCTGCCTCGTTCGTCGACGTCTGCGAGCTCGGTGAACACCTTCATCGACGAGAACCACTTGCGGTCGAACGTCGCCCCCGACTTCACCTCGACCGCCCGCAGCGACCCATCATCCTCTATGACAAGGTCGACCTCGTTGGTCACGGTCTCCTGCCAAAACCACACGTCGGCAGGTCGTCCCTGCGCATAAGCTCGTTTGACGTGTTCGGCGAAGGCCATGTTCTCGAATAGCCCGCCCCGAAACGGTGACAGCGCAACGCTCTCGGCAGTTCGCAGGCCCAGCAGCGAGCATGCCAGCCCCGTGTCGCAGAAGTAGAGCTTGGGGCGCTTCACCAGCCGTTTGTTGAAGTTCCTGTAGTACGGCTGGACGAGGAAGACGATGAAACTCGCCTGCAATATCGAGAGCCAGCGCTTGGCCGTCCTCGAATCCACCCCCGCCTCGGTCGAGAGGTTGCCGATGTCGAGCAGCTGGCCGACCCTGCCGGCGCACAGCCTGAGGAAGCGTTGGAAATCCGTTAGCGAGGCGTTCGCCAGCTGCGCTCGCGCGTCGCGCTCAAGGTAGGTCTCGATGTAGGAGGGGAAGAAATCTGCTGGATCTATTTCCTGCTGGTGGATACGGGGATAGCCGCCCGTAAGCAGCCAATCGTCGAGACGTCCGGGCAACAGGCCGTCTTCGTGCAGCTCGTGGCGCGAGAGCGGCAGCAGGTGCATGACGGCTACCCTTCCCGCGAGGCTCTGGGAGATGGCGTTGGAGAGAAGGAAGTTCTGCGAACCCGAGAGCACGTACTGACCAGGTGATCCGCTCTCGTCCACGCGGCTCTGCAGGTAGCTGAACAGCTCCGGTGCGCGCTGGGCTTCGTCGATGACGACCTCGCCGGGATAGGTGCCCAAGAAGCCGACCGGGTCCTCCAGGGCGAACATCCGCATGTTCGGGTCCTCCAGCGACACGTAGCCATACGAGGGAAAAGCGTGCTTTGCAATCGTGGACTTGCCCGACTGGCGGGGTCCGGTGACCGATACGACCGGAAACTTCCCGGCTAGCTGTTGAATCTTTCCAACGGCCTCTCGCGGGATGTATTTCATGCTGAAAACCTTTCAATTTGTGCATCCCAATGTAGAAATTTCAAAATATTATAGCATGCGCGGGCAATCCACTGAAACGCGAAGACGAACGCGGAGAGGACAAGTGGGAACGGCCATGGTAGGGGCGCTCCACGCGTTCTGCGGCCCGGTCTAGCGGACACTCGAGTTGGGCTGTTGCACTACGCACACGCGGGGACGGGGCAAACGCGCTCCCACCGAACACGAAAGCCCCGTCCCTGCGTGTTGAAAGCCCCGTCCCCAGCGTGCTCCCAGAGTGCTGCTCCGGGTAATCCCCGGTGCTACTCTCGCAGTCGTTGTCGGCGCCGCCCGCTATCTCCCATGGCACTTCTGGTATTTCTTACCGCTGCCGCACGGGCACGGCTCGTTCCTTCCCACCTTCTTGAGCTTTCCGTTTTTGTCGTAAAACGCCGCCGGCAAGGGAGGATCGGCTATATCGGCAAACCCGCGCGCCAATGCGGAAAGCTCGTCAAGCCCATCGAGCGCGTCGAACGTCCCCTCGTCCTCGGCATTGCGGAGAAGCTCCTCGGGCGTGAAGAGCGCGGAAACCCGGCCCGCGTCGAGCTCCTCGCGCGGGGTCCTGCCCGCGTACTCCCATTTAGGGGTCGCGTTCGCAAGTTCCGCGAGCAGCCTCGCCGCCTCAGCGACCTCGTCTTCGCCCTGTAGCACTGCCACGGAATCCAGCTGGCAGTATAGGAAACGCGTCTCGTCGAGCGTGCGCGCCATCTCGATGACCGTCTTTACCGCATGGTCTGCGAACAGCAGGTCGTCGCTGCCCCCGGGCACTCGCCGGTCGAGGAAGCGGCGCAACGCGACTGCCTCGGGCAAGTGCTGGGCCCATGCGGTCAACGAGCTGAAGCGCGCCATCTCGGAATCGACGTACGCGCCCGGCCCGCTCCCTCGCAGCCTTGCGAGCTCACGTTTCAGCCTCTCTGCGTCCTCGCCCTCCGCATCGTTCCACGGGCCCCTCCTCGGCTTGACCTTCCAGAAGATGCTGCTGTGGATCAGGTACTCCAAGCCATCGTGCGTGCGGACCGTCTCGTAGTTCTCCCCTGCGGTCACCTCGGTCCGCATCGCTATTCGGCAGAACTCCTCGAAACCGGTCGCGCGCACGCCCATCGCGCTCGCCTCTTCAGGGGAGAGGCTTTCTCTCCACTCCGCACACCGGGCATAGACGTTGTCGAGCGTGTCGACGCCGCGAAGCTGGGCGTGCAGGACGACGTAGTGCTCGATGGCCTCTGCGTTCGTGCGCTGTGAAACGACCTTGTCCCAATCGACGCGCGAGAGCGGACCGCGCATCTCGGCTGGAACGACCAGCTCGACGCTTTCACCCCGATCGAAGCCGAACAGGAACGGGGCGCGTGGGGATATGAACTCTTGCGCGCTGTCCGCCGAATCCTTCCGCAGCGAGACACGCCCGCCATCCTGGAGAATGCATCGCAGTTTCTTCGCATATGCGGACGAGAACCACGAAATGCGGTCACTCAGAAGCTCGGCGGGCAACCTTGGAATCTCGTGTGCGAGCGTTGCGGCGAGATCACCCTTTTCGGCGCCGACAGGATCTTCGATGCCGATATCCAGAAAGGAAGCAAGCTCTGACAGGCTTTGCTCGTCCTGCATTCCGAGTAACGCGCCCAAGCTTTGAGGCACGTCACCCGACAGTTTTACGAGGAGTTTGTCGTAGTAGAAGGACACCTCTCCGGCGAAGTAATCGACCTCCTCATCCCAAAACGATGCGATTTGGCCGCGAAAGCCATAGTCGTCGAAGCGCTGCGTGCGCGTGCGTAACTCCTTGGCAACCACTGCCGCCCGCTCATCCTCCGAAAGCCTCGCGAGAACGCTTTCATGCGTGGAAAGAACAGAATCGCCGTTGAGATCACCAGCGCGAAAATCGTATAGCACAGCTTTTCCTCCTCATGGATTTCACGCCACACGTGGCCTTCATGGCGTATCAGCGGACACATGCAGATCACCAGGGTAACGGGTAGGGATCGGGTTCGAAATCCGTCTGGTCGCAGGTGCTTTCGATACGCATAGGCTTAAGCCCGTACATATCGCAGAACCCGTCGACCACATACTGGAAATTCTCGGCGTAATCGTATACATACGGCTCATAATAGCGCTCCGCGTTCACGTACTCGTCGAAGTCACCCTGCAACTCGCTTTGGAGCAATTCCTGCAGGGTAGAACGCACCTCCCGCTCTGGGATGAAGGGCGCTCGGTCCAGTTCGGAGGCAAAGACGCGCTGCAGCTTGCTGTCGTCTGCCACCTCCACTTGCACCGCCGCCGAGAACGAGCAGGTGATGCTCCCCGATCCGTTGTCCCAAACAGAACATGCCTCGACGCAGAGCTCCTGCGGTTTCGAGCAGAAAGCGCGCAAGCCTTCGCCACGTCGCTTGTTCCACGTCTCCATGTTCTCAGCGGAAAAGAGCCCGCTGTACATCTGCGCCATGCGCGCCGCCGCACGTGCGCTGAGAAAGCATTCGTCTTCCAGGTAGCTCTCGAGCCCTTCTGCATCCGCGCCATGACCCTCAATCCAACCGCCGGGATCCGCGAGGAGCGTCGTCAAGGCGAGGCGCGCCAGCCCCGGGTCGACATCAGAACGCTTCGCAAGTTCCTGGTACGTCGCCCAGGCCTCCCGTCTCAAGAACCCAGCGCCCTTTTCGTCGGCTAAGGCTTTCAGACAAGCGCCTAATTGCCCCCATTCGTCCATCGTAAACCCCTCCCCCCCCTCAGACTGTGTAAAAACTGGATTGAACGGCCCTTTCAAATACCAGGTGGAATTTTT
>JAFUBE010000174.1 GCA_017460365.1 Eggerthellaceae bacterium | reverse complement strand
GTCCCCGTGGGGGACGGTTCAGTCTTCCTGGTTCATCTGGGCTTGGCGTAAGGCAGGGCGAGAAGCTAGCTCTGTTCTGCAGGCGGAAGGTAGTACACCTCCCCGTCCTTCATGACGAGAGTGACGTCCTCCTGATAGAGGTCGAGACCGTCCCCTGCGATGGCTACCGAGGAGCCTCTCCTTTGCCTTCTGATCATCTTTGAGGTCCTCGAGCTGACCTTCTTGTAGCCAAGATCGTCCTCGAACAACGCTGGAATAGCGTGTAGGGCGCCATCGATTCCCTGACGTTTGCGCCGGGAAGACGCAGTGTCAATCTCAAGTTTTGACATGTGGTCGCCATGCCATGCAGATAGTTTCTCAAGGGTATTCTCTGCTTGCGATGCATAGGGGAGGAGCAGCGCATAGCTACTATCCCGAGAGACCGCGCCCTTGTTCAGGGTAAAAGTCAGCTCCGCTATTTCTGCCATCACCTGCAGAAGCACCTGCTGATACTGAATCCACAAGTCAGCCGTCCTGACGGCAGCCTCGTAGTCATCGAAGCCGAGGTCTCTCCTCTTCGTTATCTGATCGATCATGATGTTGGCCTGACCGAGGAGCTTAGCGCATTCGTTCTCGCGCTCCTTGAGGTAGGAGAGTTCCCTGAGCCTGAGCTCATCGTTTTCCAGCACCTCGAATCGGAAGGTCGAGCTCTTCTTCACCGCGGCAACGAGTGCGTAGACGGCGCTCTTGTACTCGACGTCCTGGAACTCAGAGATTTTCCCGATGCCCTGCTCGACGGATTCGAGCTTCCCGTTGATCTGGGCCATGTAATACTGTCCGACCACTAAGGAGGCGACGTCCATGACGGAACCTACGACGTTGGCCGCTGCAAGTTCCTGGCCGAGGTTCGGGTCGATCTGTTGCTGCTCGACGGGCATCAGGTCAGCGTGTCCCTTGATTCCCTTTTCGGCGTGGAAGATGCCCCTCTTTGCCCCTTCCATTGCCTGCGAGTCGGCGAGCTCAGCACCTTTTGGAATGATTGCTCGGTAGAGTTGCCCAGCTGCCTCCGTTGCCTGGTTGTGCGCCTCCACGGCCTTTCCGACTTTTGCAGCGGCATCTGCGTTGACAGCCGCCTTCGCAGCGACGGGGATGGCCCGGTCAATCTCTGCAAGCAATTTGCCGTCCTCTATCTTTACGATGCGCTCCTCTTCCTCATAGCTGAGGGGGAGCGACTCCTCGAACTGGAAAAGAGCCTTTGGCTGCTCTGCGGACACGATGGCACTTCCGTTTTCAGAAGTCGAGCTACCATCCTCCGTCTTAGCTGGTGCGCTCCGCTTTTTCAAAACAATTGCCGCTATTACGACGATTACGAGAAGCGCTATGCAGGAAATGATGATGCCCTGATGCTCCATAGGTCTTTCCAATCGACTTTGATATGTCGGATTCTCTTATTCTATGGTCAATCGAAATCATGGGACACGTCCGTCGACCAATGGCCTGCAGCGCCAGAACAACAGGATGATTCTCGCAACTAACCTCTCACATCAAGAGAAACTTGCCTATCACGCCTAGGCCACGCTTAGCCACGAGCATCTCGTCGGCATAACGTTTCTGTTGGTTTGACCTAGAGAGAGGGTCTCCCTAACCTTCGGATTGTCGAGGTTCGAAGAGGAAGGGAGACCCATGTCGAATCTTACCGTACCGGGCGCCGTGTCGGCGCTCTCGCAGGCGTTCTCG
>JAFUBE010000173.1 GCA_017460365.1 Eggerthellaceae bacterium | reverse complement strand
TGCGAAAGGGTTCGGCGCTGACGCGCCGCGGGCGGCACGGGTGCCGCCCCTGCGGAGCTCAAGCGACCCGCCCGGCGGCACCGCAGGCGAGAGCGCATCCGGCCCGCACACGGCACCTACGCGGGACGGAGACCCGGCTTGCGTTCCAAGCGCCTTTCCGTGCACACCCGTTTCCCGTGCGCGTCGCGCGGTTTTCGCCGCCGCGCGCCGGCGCGTGGCACGGATTGCGCCATGCGCATGAGGAAAAGCGGACAGTGGCGCTCACGGCACCGCAATCCCCATGCGCGTCGTGCGATTTCTGCCACGCGCCGGCGCACGGCGGCGAGAATCGCGCGACGCGCACGGGAAGCCCGACAAGGGATGCGGGGCGATGCCAGGGCGCTCAAGAACACCCAGTGCCATTTCGAATTTGCGTGCCAATTTCGAAATGTATCCTCAACCAACACGTCTCCCGCAAAAGCGCTATACGAGATGCGCCATGTACAGAGGCAGGTACACCCGATTTCCCTGCACCTGCACGTTCTTCGGGTGGAGAACGAGTTCGGTGCCGACATGCTTGCCGAACTTGGCCCTGAACTTCTCGAGGGACTTGGTGCTATAGCGGCCCGATGACTTCACCTCGATGGGCGAGACGCGGGGTTTCAGCCCGGCATCGGCATATTCGCGCACGGCCAAGAAGTCTATCTCCATGCGATCCCTGGCATCTGTAGAGTACTTCGAGTAGAAGAACAGGCGCCTGCCGGACGCCTTCAACTGCTGGGCGATGCAGTTCTCTACGAGCATACCCTCGTTCACGCCGATCTTGTCGAACAGGACCGCCTTGTAAAGCTCGTTGGGGGTACTCCTCCTGTCGGCGAACGCATGCGCGCAGAGAAGGCCGGTATCGGCCATGTACACCTTGAAGGATTGGTCGTCGGCTGAAAGCGCTAAGCCGGCGTTGGGGTCGGTTGCGCTCCTGCACACGTTCACCGTACGCGAGCTTTCGAGCCAGCGAAGGGCGCCGGCGTATTCCCGATAGCGGGCGTTCTTGTCGATCGATGCGAGGGTGAACTTCTTCTCGTGTTTGGATAGCTGTCCCGGAATGCCCTGGAACATGGCCTCCACGCGCGAGCGGTCGTTTCCCGCGAACTTGCCAACATCCTCGCCATAGAGCCTCAGGATGCGGCGCTTCGACCTGTCCGCGTCCCCGAACTCCTTCCTCGGCTCGTACGCCCCGACGACTTGGGGCATGCCGCCGACGAGGAGGTATTCGCGAAACAACCGCATGGCCATACGGTGCACGGCATCGTCGAGCGGCGCAAGTCGACCATACGCTTCCCGGATGGCGTCGGCGAGCGCGCGCTCCCCCATCGCCCAGAGCCATTCCTCAAAATCGAGGGGGTCGAGCTCGAGGGCTTCCTCCTCGGAGGGAATCACTATCCCTTCGACGTTGCGTTTGATCGAGACGAGCGATCCCGTCTCGACATAGTGGTAGCGGCCGTCTTCCACGAGGTATTTCAAGAATTCCCGCGCAAGCGGGAATCGCTGCACCTCATCGAACACCACGAGCGAATCGCCCTCTACGAGGCGCGTCGAGGCCAGGGTCTGCAAGCGCTGGAAAAATCGGTCGAGGTCCGTGGCATACAGCCTGAAGGTGTCCCTCACGTCATCTGACGTGTGAGCGAAATCTATCAGGAGACTCGCCGCGTACTCCCGTTCGGCGAAGAGCTTGACCAACGTGGTCTTCCCGACCCGTCGAGCACCTTCGACCAGCAACGCCGTCTCCCCGTTGCTCGAGCGTTTCCAGTCGAGAAGCCTCCCGTAGGCTTTCCGTTCGTACATCAAAACCTCCTTCATCTCGGATAACGTGTTTAGCATTACTTTATTTCCCACGATTAACGTGTATAAAGAATCTCTATGAATCACGGATAACGAGTATCAATTATCATTGGCGGATAATCAAAAGTAGCGTGTATCTGCACCCTCGAATACCGCATCGTCCCGCTCGCGAGCCGCTATCCCGAACAACGCATCGCGTCGTTGAAACCAAGCGAAGTGGAATGCCTGGCGATTCTCGAACATCGCCGTTGAATCAAGGAACGCATTACAGCAGGATGGAAGCTCGCACCCGTAAAGGACGTCGATGCCAAACACAGCCCCTACC
>JAFUBE010000172.1 GCA_017460365.1 Eggerthellaceae bacterium | reverse complement strand
CGCGCGACTCGCGGGCCAGCCTCGCGAGCGCGGGGCGCCCGCCCCCGCGCAGCGCGTTCACGAACTCGCGGCGCACCTCCTCGTTGGGAACGAACACAGCGCGCTCGACGGCGTCGTAGCCGAGGTAGCCCAGGTGCACGAGCAGAGTGTACACGTCGTCCTTGTCCCGGAAATCGGTCATCGTGTTCGCGAAGCCCTCGACGTCCGCCGGCACGCGCTGGCCGTCGAGCATCGCGAGCAGGTCGGCCGCCACGCCGTCGAAGTCAATGTCGATGTAGCGCTGCAGCGCATCGTAGGTCTCGGTGTCGGTCCAGTAGCTCGAGTAGGCCCTGTTCGCGATCGCGCCCGCTACCGAGCGCGGGTTGTACACGTGCACGGGCTCCCCGAAGGTGTCGTTCGTGATGGGCCCGCTTTTCGGCGGTACGTGCAGCACGTAGCCATCGTACCAGCGCGCCATTTCGCCGTAGGACATGCCGAACCGCTCGCACAGCCGCTCGACCTCGTCGGCATTGAAGCCCGTGAGGTTCGCGAGCCTCTTCGGGTCGGTCATCGAGTACTCGGTGAAGACATTGAGCGCGGAATGCATCCCGTACTTGCGGATGGGCAGGATACCGGTCATGTAGGCGGCCTCGACGTAGGGGGCGCCCTTGAACAGGTCGCGCAGAAAGTCGAGGTAGCGCCTCTGCGCCCCGTCGTCGTCCTCGGCCAGGCGCATGGGGCAGTCCCACTCGTCGATGACGAACACGAAGCCCGACCCCTTCGCCATGAACGCGAGTTCGAGGGCTTCGGGGAGGTCGCAAGTGCCCTCGGGCACGGCGTCGGGCCAGGCCGCGCGCATCTCCGGGATGACCTTCTCGGCGATCGTCTGCGGCAGCCCGGGGATGCCGCCCTCGCCGCGCAGGATCATGCGCTGTGCGTCGATGCGGATGACGTCATGCGCGTTCAGGTGCTTTTCGAACGAGGGGTCGCGCGATACGTCGAGGCCGGCGAACTGGGCCCGCGAGTCGGCGCCCTTCGTATAGTATGCAACGAGCATGTCCGCGTCGACAGACTTGCCGAACCGGCGCGGCCGGCTGACGCACACGAACTTGCGAGGAGTGCCCATCGCTCCGTTCAGAAACGACGCGAGACCCGTCTTGTCGACGTAGAACATATCGTTCAGCGTGTCCTGGAACATGACGTTGGTGGGATTCAGGTAAATGCCCATGCTATCGCGCTCCTTTCAGACGCTACGTCGATTATATACGAGGGTAGCGGCTTCGACGCTCCTGTGAAGACGGCGTACTACGAAGGGAATTCCGACGCACCCTCCTTTTCGACATGCTGGCCCATGACGGCACATGGCGGCGATTTTACCCAAACGGAACCGAGCGCCTGACGGGCGCTGACTAGCCCCCGACTGCGACAAAAGAGCTCACGCCCCGGACAAAGCCGCCCGGACCTCTTCGTCGGTCGCGAAGTACCGATTGCGTCCAGCCACGTGGTGCCTGGTGCTCCAGCCTTCCAGCTCGAACAGCTGCGATATGTCGTTCGGGACATCGCGCACTTCGTCCAGGGTGTTGTCGCCCAGCTGTTGCAGCCAATAGTCGCCGACCTTCTTCACGTATACCATGTTGCACAGGTAGAGCGCCGCCAGGGCGTCAAGCAGGTTCTCGAATGCCCCCTCCTCGTAGCAGCTCGCGCGCTGGTGCTTGACATGGTTGTGGGCATCCCACCATAGGGGCTTCGCCTGCGGGCCGCAGCCCTTGAGCGGAAAGCGATCGGGCACGCCGTCGCCTTCGAGCAGCCAGACCTTCCGGTTCATGTCGAAAGCCTGGTCGTTCTGCATGCTGGCGAGGAAATCGCCGATGTTGGCGCCGTTCCCGGTCAGGCCGTAGATGTCCCGCACGAGGCTCTCGAAATGCGAGCAGACGAGCATGAGCTGGTCGATGATCTCGTCCGAACAGGTCACCATGTTCTTCGGCCGGAGCGCCACGCAGCTGCACAGCTCGAGGAACTTCCTCTCGCGCAGCAGGTAGCTGTTCCAATGGCACTCGATGAATTCCTTTCGTGTTATCATGCTCGTCCTTTCAATCGCCCCCCTGTTGTTGCTCCCATGCATTATCCCCCTTTTGCAGCAGCGTGTCGTTTTCATGTTGGCGTAGGCGGGTAATGCACGGCCTACTGTTGCCCTATTGGGATAATGAACGGTTTCCGCGCCACCCGGCGGATAGTTTTTCGCATTAGCAGCTACCACAGCTTGTGACGGCTCCTGAGGCGATCTCCGCGCCTGTTGCTGTGATGACGCAGCGGCCGCACACGCAGCGCCAGACGGTCTCAGAAGCCTCATCGTCGCCCGTGCGGTTCACTACGAGCAGCTTGCCGTAGCGACAGCCTGTGATGCCTTTAGCAGCTCTCCTCCTCTGCAGACAACAAGGGCGCAACCCGTTACACAGAATCGAAGAACACGGTATTCGCTATGTTGCTAAAATCTCCTGTATGTCTCCGATCACTCGCATATGGGGGTAATCGTCATGTTTCTGAAATCAGTGACCTATCGAAACGTCGGTCCTCTGAGATCCGCCAACATCAACCTGCCCTTCCATGAAGACGGGCATCCGAAACCCCTCGTCATTGTAGGAAGAAACGGAAGCGGCAAGTCAATCCTCATCTCGAATATTGCCGACGCATTGGTGGAATGCGCATCTAAAGCGTACGTCAACGTTCGGCCCTCGCTGCCTAATTCCCGCAGCCAGTTTTTCAAGTCGATATCACCCCAGGAAATAACCATAGGGCAAAACTTCATGATCATGCATGCTCGATTCGATAATGGCCATGAGTACGTATTCAAATCCGGTTCTCTCAACTTCGATGATGCCAACGCGCTCGTTGGACACCTTGACAGCAAACTGAACTGGGAAGATAAGATTAACCATAAACTGACAACATTTGATGAAGCCGATGCCAGCGCATACCTCCGGGATAATGTGATCTGTTATTTCGGCCCTAACCGATACGAGATTCCAAGCTGGATGGGCAATCTTTACTTGAACTCACCAGAGGCCAGTCCGGCCATATCCTCTACAATCCGTCAATCAGATACGCTCTACAACCAAATCGTCGTCCAGTGCTGTTTGGACGAAACCGTGAACTGGCTCCTGGATGTCATAGCTGACTCTCGATCTGACTTTACGCGTGATTCAGACGATGAAAACACGTACAGTCTTGTTCATGTAAATCTACAAACAGCAAGCCTCTCTCAGTTAACGAGACGCAGTATTGAGATGATTCTATCCGTAATCTTCGGAGAAAACGTATACCTTCGCCTCAACCAAAGGGGCTCAGGCCATCGTCGCCTCCAGATTGCTTCGAAAGCCGATGAACATATTGTATGTCCATCGCTCAAGGCTATGTCCACAGGGCAGATTGCTCTCTTTGAGCTCTTCGCAACAATCATCCGTTATGCGGACAATAACCACTTAGGTTCAGAGTTGTTACCGAAAGCAATTAAGGGAATCGTGATAATAGACGAAGCCGACCTTCACCTGCATGCCGATTTACAGCGAATCGCGTTTCCTGCCCTCCTGGAACTATTCTCCTCGGTTCAGTTCGTCATAACCACGCATTCTCCCTTACTGTTACTTGGCCTTTCGGATAAACTCGGCGAAGAGGGTCTTGATGATTATTTTCGATTTTCGGCTACATCGATTTCATAGCGAGCTACGTCCGATTTCATCACGAGCAGCATAGCCGCCCCAATACGATTTCACGTAGCGCCGCGCTTCCTATACTCGACTGGCATTGCCAACCAAGTCGAGAAAGGAAGGTTCACCATGGCAAAGCACAGCAAAGCGAAGCTCATCATCGAGCTGAGCGCCAAGAACATGTCCAGAAGGGAGATCGCCCGCACGCGCCATATCTCGGCGCATACGATAAAGGAGGTGCTGGACAGGGCGTCCGAGAAAGGCGTCGGTTGGGACGACGTCTCGCTGATGGGCGACGACGAGATCGCGGCGATGCTGCTTCCCGAGGAGAAGGCGGCCGAGGATGCCGTGGCAAGGCCGGATTACGGCTACGTTCACGACGAGCTGCGCAAGGTCGGGGTCACGCTGAAGCTTCTGTGGGAGGAGTACCGCGACGGATGCGTCAAGGACGGGAAGGCCGCTGTGAGCTACGTGACCTTCACCCGGGGGTACGCCGACTACGCCATCTCCAAGAACGTCACGAACCATCTCAAGCACAAGCCCGGGCAGTCCATGGAAGTGGACTGGTCGGGGTCGACCATGCAGCTGGTCGACCCCGTCACGGGAGAGGTCTCGAAGGTGCGCCTCTTCGTCGCGGTGCTCCCGTACTCGCAGTATACATACGTCGAGGCGACCCTGGACATGAAGCAGAACACGTGGCTGCTCTGCCACGTCAACGCCTACGAGTTCTTTGGAGGGGTTGCGGTGCGCCTGATCTGCGACAACCTCAAATGGGCAGCTGCCCATTTGAGGTTTAATGGCGGGTTCCGGGTAATGCGGAGTTCGAGGACGCGGCCTGCGGCGACGCGGGATTGAACTCCGCATTACGTTTAGACTAGCGTGTCGAGGAATGCCAGCAGCTCCGCCTTCTTGCCAGGGGCGTAGAAGCTTCCGCTGGGCTTCGCAAGTGCGTCCGCAGCCGCCTCCACCGCCTCGCGCATCTTCTCGAGGTTGCGCCTGAGGTAGACCATCGTCGTTTCCACGGACTCATGGCCCAGGAAATCACGCACATAGTAGATGTTCGCGCCGGCCTCTACCAGGTGGGAAGCCTTGCTGTGTCTCAGCAAATGGGGTTTGACGTTGACGTGGACCGCTACGTCTGGATGTCGCTCGACTACGCTCTTCCAATGGCGCTCCACCACGTCGGAGACGCCCGACCTCGTGAGCCTGCGCCCGCTCCTGTTCACGAACAGCGGCGAGTTGGTCCCCAGGGCGGACGAGGCGAGATAGGCGGCGAGCAGTTCGCCGGTCTCGTTCAGCAGCGGCACGGTGCGCTTCTTGTTCCCCTTGCCGTCGATCCGCACGTAGCAGGCTCCGCCCAGAACCAGATCGTGGACGTCCACGTTGGCGAGCTCGGTGGCCCTGCAGGCAGAGTCGTACAGCAGCGACAGCAAAGCGCTGTCGCGCAGTCCCTGGCGGTCATCGGTTCCCGGCATGGCGAGCAGACAATCGACCTCCTCCTTCGACAGGGCGTCAGGCGGGGCTGACGGTTGCCGCTTGGCGGGAATCGACCTGATCGCGGCGCACGTTCCCGCGTCCTCCGGCGACGTCGTGATCGCGTACGCCGCGAACGACTTGAGGTGGGCGAGCCTCACGTTCCTGGTCGACGCGGCGTTGCCCCTCGCCGACTCGAGCCAGCAGAGGAGCCCGATGACCGCATCCTTGCCGATCTCGGCCATCTCCAGTGCGTCGACTTCGAGGCCCGAGCCGGAGAGGAACTCCACGAGCAGCTTGAACGTGTCCCGATAGGATGCGAGGGTGTGCTCGCCGTATCCCCTCTGCTGCATGAGGTAGGTCCTGAAGTAGTCCTGCACGCAGTCGCAAAAGAGCATCTAGACCACCGCCTTCGGGATGAGCGAGCCGAGGTCGGCCTCCATGGCCAGGAACTCGGCGTGGTCCGTGCGGGTGAGGTGTATGTACTTCTCCGTGTCTGCGTAGTTGACGTGGCCGACGTATGCCGCGAGGATCGGGACCGCCTCGTAGACGCTCATGCCCGAGGCGAGCATCTTGTCGAGGCTGCGGGTGCAGAACCAATGCCTGCAATCATGAACGCGGGGCCGGCGACCGGCCTCGGTCCTGATTCCCGCGGCGTCGTAGAGCTTCTCGAACATGTAGCGCACGCCGTCGCCGGAATACGCCCGGCCGGTGTACGGCGACATGAACAGCGGGCCGGCGCCCCGCTCGAGACCGCGAACATAGCAGACGAGCCTCGATGACATGCCGTCGCCGAGCGGCACGGCGCGCGACACGCCGTTCTTCGAGTTCACCACGTCGAGCACGCCCGACTCGGCGTCGAAGTCGTCGACCTCGAGCGCAAGCGCCTCGCTGATCCTCAGCCCCGACGACAGCAGGAGCCTCACGAGGACCGGGTAGACCACCTCGCCCCCCTTCGCCCTGCGTTTGAAGGGGAGAAGCGAGTCGGCTGCGGCCAGCAGGGCGGACACTTCGCCGTCGCTGAATATGTAGGGCCTGAACTCCGGCTTCGGCGCGGTGAAGTAGCGCGCCGGCACCTTCCAGCAGGGCACGCCGAGCGTGTTCAGGAACGCGCAGAACTGGCGCATGACCGACACGCGATACTCCCTCGCCGTGTCGCTCTCGCCTTCGAGCGGTGCGAGCAGCGCACGGACCGCACGCTCGTCGAGGCCAGACGCATCGGGCTCGTCCGCCAAGCCAACGCTAATCTTCTTGCAGGCCGACAGGAGGTTGCGCCCGCCCTGCTCGCCCTTGCCGCGTTTGTATCGCACGAATAGCCCCAGGTAGCTCCTGTACGGGCCATCCGCAAAGTCGAGGTCGCCCATCACGCCACCTCCAGGGCCGCGATGCGCAGCCGCTCGACGTCGGACCAGATGTAGGGCTTCGTCGAGTCGACGGAGCTGTGGCCGAGGACGTCCGATATGTCGTTTGCCGCAACGCCTTCTGCCAGCATCCTGGTCGCAAGCGAATGCCGAAGCGAATGCAGGCCGGCCTTGCGCCCGCCGATCACGACCCCGCCCTTCTCCATGGCGTCCCTCAGCGCGTCCCTGAAGTGGTTCCTCGGGGAGTACGGGCCTGGCGCGCCCCTGTGCCTTATCAGCACGTTGTCGAAGCAACACTCGCGCCGCGTGTTCATCATGTAGTCGAGCAGCGCCAGCTTTACCTGCTCCACGAGCGGCAGGGCCAGCGGCGAGCCGGTCTTGTGCTGGACGATCGTGATGACGTCGTTCGCGAAGTCGATGTCGCCGACCTTCAGTCCCTTTATGTCCATGGACCTCAGGCCGTACACTGCGGCGAGCATCACGACGAGGAATAGCGTTCTCCCCGCGTCCGTTTCCCTGTCGATGGCGCCCAGCGTCGCGCCGACCTCCTCGGCCGAGTACACGGAGGGAATGATGTAGTGCTTGGGGGTGTGGAGGTTCGTCAGCAGCCCGAATGGGTCGAAGGGGAGCTGTTCCGCGATTGCCGGGCAGGCGAAGAAGCTGCGTAGCGTGTAGAGGATGTTCGACTTGCCGACGGCCGTGTAGCGGCCGTCGAGCCACGCTATGAACTCCGCTAACGTCGAAGCCGAGAGGGATCCGATGTCGGCTGAGCCGCCTTCCTCGACATACCTCAGCAACACGTCAACCCTCTGCAGGCGCGTCGAGACCGTCATGGGGCTCTGCCCGAGCGATTCCATCCACTCGCGATAAAGGCCGAGTACATCGGAGAACGCGGCCGAGCGAACGGCATCCTTCCCGAACATGTACTTCGCCTTGGGCTCTATTCCGCTCAGGAAATCGCGGCAGATCAGGATGACCCGGGCCTTCCTGACCAGGTAGCTACTGCCGGGGTGCTCGTACGGCGCAGCGCCGGTCACCTTCTCGTAATACGCTGCGACGACCGACTCGACATCGCCGGGTGACTCGAGCACGAGCGCCTCGAGCTCGTCTACCATGGAAAGCGCGTGCTCCTTGAACCCATCCGAAAGGGCCTCGTCGATGATGGCCCTCGCCTCTTCAAAGGCTTTTGCTGTGTCGGTCATATGCTCCTCCTAATCTCCGGGGACCAACCGACACAAGTATGTAATGCGGAGTTCAATCCCGCGTCGCCGCAGGCCGCGTCCTCGAACTCCGCATTACCCGGAACCCGCCATTAAACCTGAAGGTGGGCGTGATCAAGCACCCCCGCGACGGCGAGATCGTGCTCAACGAGGCCTACGAGGCGCTGGGGCGGCACTACGTTTGCGCCATCATGCCGACCGGCGTCGCCAAGCCCAAGCAGAAGGCGAGCGTCGAGGGCGGAGTGGGCAAGATCGCCACGGCGGTGATAGCAAAGCTTCGCAATCGGGAGTTCGCGACGCTGGCCGAGCTGAACGCGGCGATCCGGGAGCGGCTGGACGAGTTCAACGCCCGCCCCTTCCAGAAGCGCGAGGGGTCGCGCAAGCTCGTGTTCGAGGAGGTCGAGAAGCCGATGCTCGCGCCGTTGCCGGCGGCCCCGTTCGAGGTGTGCGACTGGGTCTACGGGCGCAAGGTCAACCTCGATTTCCACGTCGTGTACAACACGAACCGCTATTCCGCCCCATACAGGCTGGTCGGCAAGAAGGTCGACCTGAAGGTGACGGAGACGACCGTCGAGGTCTACCACGGCGGCGAGCGCGTTGCCACGCACCCGCGCATCCCGGACTGCGTGCGATACAAGCCGCAGACCGACCGGTCGCATATGCCTCCCGAGTTCGCCGATTTGGAGTGGGACGACGGGCGGATGCGCAGGTGGGCGTCGTCAATCGGCCCGAACGCCCTGGCCGTCGTCGAGCGCGTGTTCTGCGACGTCCAGATAAAGGAGCAGGCCTACAACCCCGTGATGGCCATACTAAACCTCTCGAAGCACTACGGGGATGCCGAGCTGGAGGCCGCGTGCGCCTATTCCCTGGAGAGAACGGCCCATCCGCGCTGCAAGTTCATACGCAGCGTGTTGGCGTCAGGCGCCGCCGGCTCGACGAGCCGGCCGGAGAACCCGACTGGCCGGGGCGGCTACGTCCGGGGCGCGGCGTACTACGCGGGAGGCGCGCGATGATCGACCAGGAGACCAGGAGGAAGATGCGGATCATCGGCGTGCCCGAGGCGCTCGACATCATCGACATGATGGCGGCAGACCCGTCGTACGCCAGCATGGGCTTCGAGGAGAGGATGCGCGTGATCGTCGACTACGTCGCGCAGGAGAAGGAGAACGCGAGCGTGAAGCGCCTGCTCCAGAGGGCGCACTTCCGCATAGCGAACGCGGACATAAGCGGCGTCGTCTACGACGGCAGGCCCCTTTCCCGCGATGCGGTCAACGGCCTGGGCACCTGCCAGTTCGTGGACTCGGCCACCGACGTCATCGTGGTCGGGTACACGGGAACGGGAAAGACCTTCCTTGCTTGTTCCATCGGCAGGCAGGCGTGCAAGCACTGCATGAGCACGCTCTACGTGCGCATGCCCGACCTGTTGATGAGTCGCGAGGAGGAGCTGGCCGCCGGCGTCCCCGAGTCGAAGATACTGAAGAAGTACGCGCGCTACAGGGTTCTCGTCGTCGACGAATGGCTCATGGATCCGCTGAACCCCGACCAGATGCGCTTCTTCTTGGAGCTCGTCGATCGCCGCCATGACAAATCTTCGACGATATGGTGCTCTCAGTACCGCGTGGAAGACTGGCGTTCCCGGTTAGGCGGGGGAACGCATGCGGATGCTATTATGGACAGGACAGTTCATAACGCCGTGACCCTGTTGACCGGCGAGGTGAACATGAGGGAACTGACGTCGCCTAAGAACTAGGCGCTGTTCCGGCTGAAAACGGGTGTGGCTACATGTGAAATCGGCAATGTGGCCGCACCTGAAACGAATGCGGCTAATTGGCGCAAATAATCACTTGAGATAAGAGAGCTGCCTTCAGGCACTATAATCGACGCGGAATCATTCACTGAATTCGAGAGTGCTTACAGGTACTACACAAATACCCGCACCGATAGCCAAAGGCTTGAGAGCATTATCAACTCAAAAGGCGGCAAACCACTTGTGGTTACTGAAGGCAAAAGCGATTGGAAACACCTTAAGGCAGCTCAGCTTGCGCTCTCCGAATCAGATGACTTCAAGACCCTATTCGAGCACGACTTCGAAATACTCGAATACGACGATCTCAAAATGGGTGGCAACAAACTTGCGAGCATCTGTCGAAGTTTTTCCCAGCTGCCCCAATCACGACCGATTATCTTCATCGCCGATTCCGATAACAATGGGGTAAACAATCAGCTGCAAGCAGACGATGGCTCCCGATTTAAGAACCATGGCAACGGAGTCTATTCCTTGACATTACCAACTCCACCCTTCCGAGATGAAACCCAGGGTATCTGCATCGAGGAAATGTATCCCGATGAAATCATACAGACAGAGATCGATTGCCGCGATGGTATTAAACGTAGACTATACCTCACCGATGAGTTCGACGAATATGGTCGCGCGCGTGAGCTAAATCTGTTCTGTCCGCAGATCGGAGCCAAGAACAATGGCACCAAAGGAAGTCGAGTAATAGACAGTGGCTCGTACCTCATCGTTAACGCCAACTCCTCCGATGGCGACAAGAACCTTGCACTCTCAAAAGACAATTTCGCACGATACATGCTCGAAAACGCGTTGTCTTTCCATGACGGCAGATTCGAGCCATTCGGTAAGGTTTTTGAATCCATACAATCGGCTATTAGCGATTGGCATGATACATCCAGTACGCAGAGCTAGCATTCTATTCCACCTCAAATGCCCAAAGGCAATAGGTCGTGGGAGCGGTCACCGCTCACACTGGTATCTTGCATCACTTGGCGTACAATCGCTCTAGCACATCCTGCAACTGAAAGGCCAGGCCAACCGAATCGATGGACAAAAGAGAAGAGAACAAGCATCCAGTGCTACGTTTCCTCATGTCGCATAACGGGACGATTCTCCTTTCCGTAGCGCTTCTTATAGCGATAGCTCTTCTTATACTTGCCGCTAAACTCCCTCCAGATGCGCTGACTATGAGTCTCGACCTGTCGGAAATACTGGCGCTAATACTTGCAATAGCATCTCTTTGCCTATCCCTTATTCTCCATTACAGGTCACAATCAGAACAGCAAGCAAGCTCACTGATGATGAGCAGAAAATTAGAAGAAAGCATCAAGCATTTAGAAAACACATTTGCGCACTCAGGCAGTCACGACACAAACAGCGATAGCCAGCCACCTGACAATCCGGATAAACAAGCCCTCAAAACAGCAGAACAACCTGAACCAACTAAACCCAATATTGCCGACCTGAGGACGAGAATTAGCTTTGCTACTGACATACTTCGCAAAGAGGTGCTCAACGACGTCACAAACACCAATTTGAGCCATTTTCTAACACTTGATGACGAATCACTCTTGAAAGAGCTTCACTTTTACGAAAAGCTTAGCGATGACCAGATTCGTCTATTCAAAGAAGTCGAGATGCTCAAAGACGATACTTTAACGGCAAAAGGATCGCAATTCATAAGATCACTCATAGTGATGTATCTGCAATACCATTAACGCCATCGCACAAAGGCGTTCAGAAACTCAGATCGCGACTTCTCGTATACCCACCTTTCTGGAGAAAGCTTAGTGCTGCCAATCCCTCCCTCAACCCTATTTCATCTGACCGAGGAAATGTCACACCACCATTAGATGACACCTTCAAAGCGTCGGCACCATTCGCACCATTCTTCAATCCACACGCATAAAATGTCACATTGGTACGTTTTGCAACTTCGTTGAAAATATTCGATAGCGCTAGATTCTCGCCATAGAACGACGCCGTCTCTAATGCGCCTTCATATTCAATAGCCTTCGCATGCGACTGGGTTAAGGTATACTCTGATTCATCGTTCGGATTCAGCAGATTACTCACCAGACAATTTACGTCTATTTGCACACGCTGCAAGCGATAATTGAATGCTTTGCCAAGTAGTTCACGCACAAGCGACGATGCAACCATCCTCGAACGAGCCAAAACGAGCACGCGCGCTTGCCGACGTCTGATAATAATTGAATGCAGGTATGGACCCCCATCATCGCGTACTTCATCACCTGCTATTGGGTCATACGTAATGTAGTTAAAGCACTCCCACTTATCAGATATTGGGGTTTTCATGGGAACGAGCCTGTCCGATTCCACCTTGACAGACAACACATCACCACTACCAGTATCCTCGTAGAGATAGCCGCTTGCAGCCTCAATACCTGTAGATTCCATTTAAACGCCCCCACAGAACGCTAACCGGTGAAATAGACAAGCGCTCGCCATTGAATCATTTTCATCCGTATAGTTGTATTCCATAATTAGCTTTGCGAGTTTCATCGCTGGCTCTATTTTCAGCACATACTTCTGCCGACTCTGCGAGAAGTCTTTGTCACTCGCTGGAACTGGAACATACTTCATCAGATTCGCAGCGATATTCTCATCGTAAATATATCGCCAGGTAGCTTCAATTAGTGAAGAAGAGGCGTTGACTATCGAGTAAAGAGTACTGTATTCCTCATACGTAGGAGTTTGCTCAAGTTCACTGTTGAGAATATCAAGAGCTAATTCTATATGAGCTGAATCTGCCAACTCGCCCTTCAGCTCTTCAAGCAAATCTCTCGTTTCCTCAAACAATTCCAACCGGGTGTTTCGCTCATTCATTCCGCCGTATCGCGCTGCATAAACAGCAGAAATGGTTCTGCTCAGATATACCTTCACCTTCTGCTGAATGTTTGGGGTCTTTCCCCATGCAGACCAAACGCTTTTCACATAACGTTCCACATCGGACTGATAGAAGTACAGAATATCGACGGCATGCGCCAGAACTTCGTTCATCTCAACATACGATTTCTCGATACACGATGCCAGCCTGCGCCCATCAAGGCGCTCGTATTCACTTACCCCCTCATAGCACCATCGCATACATACTGCAGCGTCAGCAAAGTCAGCAGCTAAGCTCTGCAAGATATTCGATGTATCGGTAGTGCGTTTTTCTGGAGTTACTATGGGGTCGGAGGTCTTAATCCTATTTCGCTCGACCACAATACGCGCTAGTTCCTCAAGTTCAGAATCGTCCCCATTCCACAAGAAAGGAAATACCTCATCGAAGACTTCCGATACGATGCCGTGCGACACCTCGTGTGTCATCGATCGAAGCGACCAATTCTTTGAAGCGGCACACGATACCGACGACAATGGTGCACTAATCGAAAAACCAGTTCGCCTGAAACCCTCACGGGCACTGAAGTAACCAAGCATCGGAGCTATCTCATCTTGTTGATCTGCGGGCTTAGATTGGCTCAATAGATTTAGTGGCGCTTTCAGGCGCTGAGATAAATCTATAGGAGGCATATCCTTATAGCCTTCGATCCGTTCCGCGATTTGTTGTGATGCGACCCCGTTTCCTATACTTCCAAGCAGGTTTTGCAAAGCTAATGTGGGAAGTCCAATTCCAAACATGGAATTGCTCCAAAAAATGGCATTTCGTCTCGAATAACGGGCTCGAACCAGCAAACATCTCAGTAATGAATCGAGATAGCGACGAGTTTAGTTTCTGGGCTGTGCCAAGATGGGTACGCCTATCGTTCTCATCGCTTTCCATCCAGCCTTTTATGGTCTCACGTACAGAATCGCAGAACAGTGACAAACCCTCTCGTACATTATTTGGCGCAACTCCTAAGTTGTCCTGCAGGGTCGCAAGCTCACATATTGTCTCACGCAACACTTCGAAGTAGGCCAAATCATCTGATTCTGCGACAAACGTGTCCAGCTGAGAGATATCCTCCCTCCAAGAATTGCCAATGCGTTTTACTTCATGATGTGAGACCTTCAGGATCTTGCCATCCACAATTTCCCATATCTCCCATGGGACACCAATGCTCTCACATGATTCCTTAAAGGCATCTAAGCGTCCAATTTGATCACCGTCATAATATGAGACGAGATTGTAAAGCCCAAGAGTAAGCCATCGATGCTGGGCTTGAGGTAACTTCGGAATTATGAGAGGTGCGTTATATGGACCACAAAAGGCTAAGAGACAATGCCCCTCAAAGTCGAACGTTAAAGGCGACTCGGATTTATCTCCGTAAGCAAATGAATAGACTGGGGAAACTCTTGCACCAGCGAACCCACCCAGGAAGCTGTCACCAAGGTTTTCCCTTATCAATACATAATGCTCACCATTCGCCGAGCAAAGGACAAAATAACCCTCCGCCTTGAACTCGAGTTCAATCATCGCACCACTTTAACGGGAACCAGTTTCGTATAAGCGTGTGACTGCTCTCCATCATGGTAAGCTATCAGCATATAGTCGCTCTTATTTCGCTGCTCAGGATCAGTTGCACGTTCGGAACCCTCAAGTCGCATATCTCCACCCTCTAAATAACCCAGAGGCTGCGCAGCAACTCGCGCGTTCATCTTTTCAATTCGCATCTGATGTTTTCTACTATGCATAGAAACCCCATCACTAAGCTAGACGCATACAGCATAAGATACTATCCCAACAACCTCTTAGCATTCCATCGGAAATCGCCCAATATTTCCAGCGGTTGGTTGTAAATGTAACCGCACCCCCAGTGTTGCGTTTAGAAATTCAACTTACCGTTCCTATAAGGTATGCGACCTGGGTGATTACCGGAATTCATTGAATCATCCCGTCTGGATAGCATCCGAGTCAATCTTCTTAATTCCATTTTAACGAGAAAGAGCGCCTCGGTTCGATCGAGTTTAACGATGCGTTCCTCGAGTAAATCGAAACGCAGTATTTCCTGCATCCTTTCAACCCACACCTCTCCTTCCGAGCCTTCTAGGCAAATCTCAGCCCTTTGGTTCACCTCCGATAGATAGGTAGCAAGACCTGTAGCTAATGGTTCCTCCCCGGCATTCGGCCTTACCAAAGTCGGCAAATTCGACATTAAGTACTCCCTCGGAAGAAGACGTTCGGGACTTGAAACCAGCGAGTACTGCCTCCGGAGTAGCTGAAGAATCTCCTCGAGCGCTACATCCCTCCGATCGCCAGTCGCATGTTTCGACGGGGCGAGGGCTTCCTTCAACGCCCCATCGATACCCGACTTGATTCCACCCCACATCGCATCAAAACTCTTTCTCAGTCTGTTAGGTTCAAGACCACCGTCCACAGCGGAGTTAACTGATTCAATCAGACGATAGAAGTCTTCCTTGTCCAAACTCGTCGCCTGATAAGAAGACAGCGGCCCCTTCAGCTCAGAAGGCTTTACCTCAACGAGAACAGTAGCGATGCGGCCGTTCAGCGCTTTCGCAATAGCACCGGCCTCGAAATTAATCCATGGAGCGGACAGGTTCTCCTTAGTTAAGCAGACGATAGCGAAACTGCAATCAGAAAGATTGCTGGAAATAACGTGCTCCCACTTGTCACCCTTCTCGATATCTTCGGATGACAGAAACACCTCGACGGTTTGCACGATGCAAGGAATCCACTCCCGAAGCACCTTCGCCACTCTATGGCTCAAATCGCCTGACCAGCTGATGAATACACGCATATCCTAGCCCCCATTACTCTCCATCTCACCAAACACCAGTTCGGCAAATAATCCAAATTCATTCCTGAAAGCATGCGCCAACCCCTGCACGATGTCATCGCGAACCGCTGCAATGGGTTTCGTCCCATTTACCGTTATAAGCTTTCCAGTAAACCTTTGCCTGTCGAGCACCCTCATATACTCTTTTCTAATCGCGGAAAGAGCTGCTCGACGGTGGAAAATATCATCCTGATTGGAATCGCGTTGCAGTATTCTCGATATGCAAGTCCTAACTGGTGTGTCTACAAAAACTGTCGCATCAGGATCAGGTGCAAACCTGTTAATCTCTACTAGCCAATCAAGGTCGACGCCCTGAGCCGACTGGTAAGCAAGAGCAGACAATACATATCTATCGCTTATCACCCAAACACCATCGTTAAGAGCCTCGTCTATGCCGTCTGGTTCAGTCATGTGTGCAATGCGGTCTGCCGCAAACCCAAGCGCTAGCAATTCAGGAGAGTATACAACTTTACCTTGAATCGCTTCCCTTAGCAATTGCCCAAACGCGCCATTAGAAGGCTCTTTTGT
>JAFUBE010000171.1 GCA_017460365.1 Eggerthellaceae bacterium | reverse complement strand
GCTCGAGAGCTTGCCCTACGTGGGGTGGTACCGGCAGTTGCCCGTTTCCTGTTGCGGTGCTCGCCGAACTCCTCCAAGCGGTTTGCCTCCAGCGGACGCAGCCACCATCCGTAGGGCAAGCTCTTGAGCTTGCCGCCGCGCCGTTAGGCGCGGATCCTCCTATTGCCGCGCAGCGGCGTCACTGTTTTCTGGTGCGCCGAAACCACCGCTAAGGTGACGACCGCGTCTGACGCGTAGTATCACGATGGCCCGCACGTTGGAACCCTTTATCCGTGGAGTTTCGAGGGCGCGGGGGCGCTACGGGTACAATACGCTTATGAGTGGAATATCAATCCCTTACATAATCTGTTCTATTCTCGCGTTCGTGCCGGCTCTCGTGCTGCATGAGATGGGGCATGCGTTTGCGGCTTACAAATTGGGCGATCCCACCGCGAAGCGCGAAGGGCGCCTGTCGTTCAACCCGCTTGCGCACATCGACCCGTTCGGAACGGTGCTCATGCCGCTTCTGCTCAGGGCCATGAACATGCCGATTTTCGGCTATGCGAAGCCGGTGCCATACAACCCGCAGTATTTCGAGAATCCGCGCAAGGGCGACCTCATCGTGGGTCTGGCCGGCCCGGCGGCGAACCTGTTGCAAGCGCTTGTGGCAACGGGAATCGCATGGGCGCTCTATGCGGCTCTCCCCATCAATCAGCTCGTTCAGTCTAACGTGGTGTTCTATTACTTCTACCTGCTGTTTTTGCCGTACTACGTGATGATCAACCTGTTCCTCATGTTCTTCAACCTATTGCCGATTCCGCCGCTCGACGGGTCTTCGATCTTCGCGTTCTTCTGCCCGGTGAAATACCTTCCGACGTACTACAAGATTCAGCAGTATGCGCTGCCGATATTCCTGGTGGTGGTTATTCTTGTGCCGCAGATATTCCATGTCGATCCCATTGGGGCGTACCTCAACGCGACAGCGTACAATTTGTTCAACGTGATGTACCCGGTGTAGCTTGCCATGTCCTATCGCGTTCGCACAGACAATTTCGAGGGGCCGTTCGACATCTTGCTGTACTTGGTGAGCAGGCAGCGGGTCGACATCGGTTCCATATCGATTTCCGAAATCGCCGACCAGTACCTCGAGGAAGTCATGCACATGCGCATGGTCGATCTCGACGTGGCGAGTGATTTCCTGCTTGTGGCATCTACGCTGCTCGAAATAAAGGCGGCAAGCCTCATCCCACGCGACAAGGACGCGACCGAAGAGGAAATCTCGGAGCTCTCTCCGAACGAAGCGCGCGATCTTCTGGTGGAACGCTTGCTCGAATACAAGCAGTACAAGAACATCGCGGGCATGCTCGACCAGCGGGGCCGCGACCAGGCGCGCCTGCACAGCCGCCCGTTCGGGCCCGCACCCGAGCTTACCGACGGGCTCATGCCAGATTTCCTGCGCGGTGTTCCGGTGGAAACGCTCGCGGTGCTCGCCGCCGAGGCGTTCGCACGGCGCGAGATCGCCCTGCTCGAATCGGAGCATATCGCTGCGAAGCCGATTCCCGTGGAAGTGCACGTGCGCTCGCTGCACTACCGCATCATGAACAAGAAGCACATCAGGTTCTCGGAAATGATCGACGACGACACGCCGACGCCCATAGTGGTGGTAACCTTCCTCGCGGTACTCGAGCTCTACAAGCGCTCGATGGTCACGATTCGCCAAGACGAGCTGTTCGGCGACATCGAGATCGATTACATCGAGGGCTCAGGCGACCTCGTATTCGACGAGGAAGAAGGCGACAGGACATGAGCCGCTTTTGCCCCGCTTGCCGCCCCACTCGCTGCCCCACTT
>JAFUBE010000170.1 GCA_017460365.1 Eggerthellaceae bacterium | reverse complement strand
GTCGTCCTCGTCGTGCTCGTGGTGATGATGGGCTTCGTCGGCGTCGCCGGGTCTATGGGCTAGACGACCCGACCCACTGCCTCGGAAAACTCGTCGGGACGCTCGACGTGGATGTCGTGGCCGGAGTCGAGGTCGACGCACTCGCTCTCGGCAAGGCATTCCCGCACGCGGGCGTCGTCGTCGTCGGTCGTGGCGGCGTAGAGCACACCGTCGTCGCCGTAGCGGGTGGTCGCCTTCAGGTACACAACCGGGCACTCGACCTGTTGCAGCATCGCCGCCTGGTCGATGCCGTCCCTCCAGCTGCCGTCGAAGATCGCCTCGCCGAAGCGCGGGTCGTAGTCGTGCATGAAGTACATTCCGCGCGTCCAGCTGCGGGGAACCCACGCGTTAACGACGTGCTCGCCCGGGTGCTCGGCGCACCAGGCGGCGGTCTGGTCTGCAAGCATGGGCCGCAGCCCGCCGAACATGCCGAACAGGTAGCTGTTGGCGGCATACCATGCGGGATAGTCGGACACGTCACTCTGCTGCAGGAACGAATGCGCCACGGTATAGCCGTCGTGCCAGGCGAACGTGCCGGCCCCTTCCTGCGCCTCCTCGGGCGTCACGCGGAACAGCGGCGGGTCCTCCAACACGAGCGCGGTCACGTTGCCCGGATCGTTCGCAGCGACATAGGCAGCGATGATCCCTCCCGACGAATGGCCCGATACAGCGTAAGATCCTCCGACGACGTCGCGCATGAACGAGATAAGCGCATCGCCGTTCGCTTTGCACGAGTACAGCGCGGGGTCATGCGCGGAGCCGCCATGGCCGAAGCAGTCCACCGCGAACACGTGGTAACGCTCCGTCAGTTCGGGAAGAACGCTCGCATAGTCCTCCCATTCCATGCCCTGGCCGTGCACGAGCAGCAGCGCCGGGCCGTTGTCGGACCCTTCGGCGTAGTTGACCGTCGCGCCGTTCACGGTCGCCTGCTTTTCGACAAAACCCGCATCGAGGGCATGCGCGATCGTGCGCTCCTCGGCATGCAGGTTGCCGTCGCGGTAGACGAGGACCGCCACGGCTGCCACAACCGCCACAACGCCGAGCACGATAGCAACCACCTTGCAGACCTTCCGCCTTGCCGCCCCGCTCATCGGGCGCCCTTGCGAGCGGCCTCCATGACGGCGGCGACGCCGGCCATGAACTCCTCTTCCTTGCAGAGCGCGATGCCCTGGCCCTCCTCGCCGAGCACGACGAGCTTGTCGCCGGGGGAAATACCGAAGACCTCGCGCGCTTCCTTGGGGATGACGATTTGTCCGCGCTCTCCCACTTTCACGCTGCCGAACAGGTGCTTGCCCCTCGGCGGGACCGCAAGTCCGGTTCCCTCCGAATCGAAGTTCGCGAGCGTGTCGACCGTGCAGCCGAGCGCGTCGGCGAGTGTGGCCGCGTGCTCCAGGTCCGGCGACGTCTCGCCAGCCTCCCACTTCGCCACCGTCTGGCGCGACACGCCGACCTTTGCGGCCAGCTGCTCCTGCGTGAGCCCCGCCGCCTGGCGCGTTGCCTGGATGTTCGCCCCTATGCCCATCTACGCCACCTCGAAGATCAGGTCGAACTCGACCGTCTTTCCCGTGGGGCCCTGAACGACGGGGAACCAACCTGCGTAGCGCTTGCCCTCGACGGCCATGCGGTCGATGACCTTGCGGTGGCTTTCCATGTCGGCGTTCAGGGCGTAGTTGTTCTTGTCGAGTTTCACCCTCACGTACTCGTATTGCACCGTTGCGCTCCTTTCATACGATTCATGCTTTGCATGAAATGGTAAACCGCCTTTGATGGCTGCTCCACCAACCAAAGGCGGCAATTCGCGGCATGGAACGTAAGGTTCGGTTGGCATTTGCGCCCGATAAGAAAAGCGCAACACTCTAAACTCACGGCTCGTTATGGAGGGTGGAGCGCCTCGAAACAACGGAAGCTGGAATCGGAGGGTTCGAAATGAAGGAGGCCATGCTCGGAAGAGCCGATGGCGCGGCGGTGCCTATACGGCCTTCGACCATGCGGAGAACCTCGACAACACCCTTTCCGCTTGCGGTTTCGACGCCAGCCTGTCGGTCGCGTTCAACCGCCTGGTGGACCCCGCGCACATCATCTCGATCGAGGTTGGCGTGACCGACGTCCAGGGCATGGACGGCCTGCATGATTTGGCGGAAGCAGACTGGCCGGCGAGAACGGTCACCTACAGTCGTTCATAACCAACTCGACATCACAGCGCCCGTCCGCGTGAGCGCAAAGCGTTCATGCGGGCGGGAACTTCCGCAACGATGCGGACGGGGGATTCCTGGTTTACAATCTGCTGGAACAGATTGGAGCGCCATGGAAGAACTGCCAGAATCCGCCGAGCCGCAGCACGAAAAGCCGCTGCTCACCGTAGAAGAACAGATCGCCCATCTCAAATCGAAGGGAATCACGTTCGACCTTTGCGGGGAAGCCGAAGCGGCAACGATTCTCGCAAAGCAGAACAACTACCTGCGCATCACGTCGTACCGCCAGCTCTTCGATCGGCAGACCGAAGGGGCGAACGTTGGCGCCTACATCAACCTCGACTTCGGCGACCTCGCCGCCCTTTCATCGCTCGACCGCAAGCTGAGAGAAACGTTCCTGGCTCTGACGGTGGACGTGGAGCACTTCGCGAAGATGAAGGTGCTGGCGAGCGTCGAGGACCATGGCGAAGACGGCTACGGCATCGTCTCCGACTTCTACGCGGGCCTGAACCATGCGGGGCGCAACGCGATCCAGGGCGCGATGCACGCTCGCGGAGGTATTGGCGAACGCCACGATGCCTACGCGGGTGACCTGATAGCGCACCATTTGGCCGATATGCCCGTCTGGGTGTTCCTGGAGGTAATCGACTTCGGCACGTTCGTCAACTTCTACCTGTTCTGCGCCAACCGCTGGGAAGACAACGTGATGCTCCAAGAGCACTACGCGCTCAAGAGCGTGAAGGCCCTTAGAAACGCCACCGCCCACAACCACTGCATCGTCAACGGCTTCACGAAGGCGCTAACCGGAACCGCCTACGACACGCCGCAGGTCATAACCGAATCCCTCAACGGTGCAGCTATGCCGAGGACGAAGACGAGGCGCGCGAAGCTCGGCAACGTGCGCATCGCCCAGATGGCGGCGTCGATGTACTGCCTGAACGCCCTGTGCGATAGCGAACATGCACTTGCGCGGCACGCGAGCCGCCTGGCGGATCTCCGGAGTGCCTATGAGGCGAGGATCGAGCGATACCGCCTGAACAGCTCGCTTGTGTCGTTCTTCGACTTCCTCTTCAATCTCGTTGACATCTGGGTGCCGCAGCAGCGATAATGGCACTACATGAAAAACCTTCGGGTTTGTAGGGGCGGGGCCGCCAAGCGGTCTCGCTCCAGTTTTTTACCGGCCCGCAAAGTCCCCCAAATCCTTGCCGAAACCGTTAGGCCGCGTTCGCGGAAGGGCGCTGCCACGCTTGCAGTGTTTCATTTTATCCACTTGCCCGCCGGCCACCGGTGCCACCGCGCGCTAGGTCGTTGCGGGTTGGCCGCAGCCCATGCGCCCCCGCCTGCAGGCTTCACCGGGGCGGTCGCGCCCCCTGGGACGCACGGCGCATGGAAGTCAACCGAGGCGGGCACGCTGGGCACCCCTCCCGTGTCTTCACCACGGCTACGCAAGCCGCTTCGCGTCTTGCTCCGCT
>JAFUBE010000169.1 GCA_017460365.1 Eggerthellaceae bacterium | reverse complement strand
TGCAGCGTTGCGTTCAGCTGTTGGCGAATCGCGTCGGCATTCTCGTAGGCGAAATCCATTGCGAGAAGCAGGCGCGGGGCCAGGTCTTGATCGTCGACCTGGAGAAGCAGGCGGGAATCGCTTTGCAGTTCTTCAGCGAGGTTCGCCAGTCGCTCGTCCATGGAAACGGCCACCGCAGGCACGAGCGCCCCCGTCGCCAGGACTTGCGCATGGTAGCGTGAGGTTACGAGCAGCGAGAGCGACCTGAGTGCAGCTGCCATTACGAACCCGTCGCGTTCGCTCGACAAGAGCAGGGGAGACGCAAGCCCCATGCGCTCTAGGCGTTCGGCGAGCAGGGCGCAGGCTTGACCGTCGAGCTGCTCCATGCCGAACACCACCGGCTGCATCCCCCGCTCGAGGGCGAATGTCGCGCATGCTTGCGCAAGCGCATCCAGGTAAGCGTGGAATTTGCGCTCGCGATCTTCCGACCAGCTGAAGAAGTACAGGCCCTGGTACTGCAACGCCCGATCGCCGCAAGCAACGGCGCTGGCCAACTTGAGAAAAGAGGGCTTCACCGGCCAGCAGAACGGATTGACCGGCGCGATGCCGAGCAGCGGGCGAGCGCCATCCCACCCGGCTTCCCGGAGCAGCGCGTGCGCCTGAGCGTTTCCCGGCGTGCTGTCGAAATCCCAGGCGGTGTCGGTGCCCGGAAAGCCGTCGAACCCCAGCGTTCGCAGCGTTTCGAGGGATCCCGCGCTGCGCACCGCGTAGCGCACGTCTGAGCACATATCGCGAACCGCACGGCGCAGGTACGGCTCCATGTCGCCCACTTCCGACCCATAGGCGATGCAGAGCTTGCCCTGGGCGCGCATGATGCCCGCCGCCTCGCACGAATACAGCGTGAGGGCGTCGGCGAATTTGCTCTTGAACGTGGACCCCTCGCACAGGATCGCCGCGTGATGCTCCGAGCACGCTTTCAGCAAATCCCCGAAGAACAGCGTGCTGAACTGGATCTGCCGCACGCTTTCGTCGAAATACGCTTGCGTGCTGGAGGCGTCGAGTGTCATGAGGGAGAGTTCTACGGCGTTGCCGGCGAGGGATTCAATCTGCTTCGCCAACGACGCAACGCGGACGTCCGACCCGGTGTTTCGAGCGCCGTTGTAGCCGACGAGCAGAATTTTCAGGGGTTCGCCGGGAACATGCTCGGCGTAGTCGATCCCGGGAATAAGGCGAGCGAAGCCCGCAATGGCCCCTATGGATCTCACGATCATCTCAACGATACGATCCATCGTTCTTCCCCCAGTTACATTCATGCAGGACGCGCGGAGTTGCTTGAACGCGAGTAAATCGGCGGGCACGAAGAATTCCGCACATCAGGTATGCCTATATTGCAATTATGGTAGCATCAACTTCGCGATTGTTGTTTTCGCAGCTTCGCGAAAATGGCACCTCTCTCGGGGCCACTGCGGAAGTCGGTATCTTTACCGAGACGATAGCGAGGTCGAGGATTCTGTTATCGACGCGAAGAAACGCCAATACAGCCTCTTTTGCAAGGCATCGAGGGAAACCGGTGTGACACTTCACGTCAGACACGATCTGTCATTTTTCGGGTGGCGCTCGCTGTACCGCATGTCTCCCTCGAAAAATGACAGATCGTGTCTGACGTGAAGTGTCACACG
>JAFUBE010000168.1 GCA_017460365.1 Eggerthellaceae bacterium | reverse complement strand
TTCGGGCCCGGCGGTAAGTGGGGCAGCGGGGCGCGCTAACGGATGGGTGAACGGTTTACGCGCTTGTCGTCGTAGAGGCTCTGGTCGACGGAGGTCACCAGCTCGTTGATGTCGGTGCTCGAATCGGTGCATTTCGCATAGCCGACGCTGCACGTAAGATTGTACTCGATGCTGCTAGCGCGGACTTCGTCGGCGAGCCGCGCTCGAACGATGCCCACCGCGCGTATAGGATCGCTGTCGAGGTCGTGCGTGCAAATCATCACGAATTCGTCGCTGCCCCAGCGCGCCGCGAATGCATCAAGCTCGCTGCTCGATTTCCGCAGCGCCTCGGCAACCAGCTTAAGGGCGTGGTCACCTTCCAAATGGCCGTAGGTGTCGTTGATAGCCTTGAAGCGGTTCAAGTCGATCATCAGCACGTACAGCGGCCGCTCTTCGCTTGCGCGCGACAGGCAGTTTTCGAGGTATTCGTCTGCCCGACGGCGGTTGTTCAAACCCGTCAGCGCATCGCTTGAAATGCGCGACTCCTGGAGAGACATGAACACGAGCATGACCGACACCATCATCGCCGGCGCCATGACCGGTATGTTCGGCACAAACATTTCCACGATGGCCCCTGCAGCCGGCGCCACCATGAACGACACGAAGGTAAGATACATCCGCCGCCGCGTAGGCGCTTTTTCGCGCACAAACAGCACAAGCGCATGAGCGGTGGCCGCAACGAGATACAGCAAACCGATGAGCGTGATGAACACAGACGTCGGCCCGTTCACGTGGCGCCCGTCCACCATCACGACATTCAGATCGGTGACGAAGCCGAACACGTACAGCGGTACTACGAGCATCACCGGAATGGCCGCAAGGTAGCGCAGGCGTCGGTTGTACACGATGGCGCTTTCGTAGCGCGATTCGCCGTAGCAGAACCAGAAATACGCCGTGAACGCCACAGCCACCTTGTTGATGCCGTCGAAGATAGCGGGCAGCACGCGCCCTTCGGCGCCCATGCCGCTGAACATGATGAACGCCCAGATCATATCGGACACGACAAACACCATATAGGCGATTATGAGGTAGCGAAAATACCTCACCTGCATTTCGCTGCCGCTGTCGCTGCGCAGGTTAGCCGCGATGATAAACGTGAGCACGGCGCAGAACACGTCGACGATCATGTAGCAAACTAGAAACTCGAAATTCATGCGGAAAATGATATCACCCCGTTATTAGCGAATGAGTAACAGATGGCTAACGAGGAAGTGATGGATGAGCTGAAAAGTCACCTCGGGCGGCGCAGAGTCTCGAACGTTACAAGCGCGAGACCCGCCCAGATGCAACCTAGGCACACGGCGTGTGCGACCGTGAACGGCTCCCCGAAGAGGAATACGCCTGTGAGCAGGGCGATTGTCGGGCTGAGGTACTGGATGAACCCGAGCAGCGACAACGGAATCGCGTTAGCCGCCCGCGCGAACAAGATGAGCGGGATCGCGGTCGCCGGACCCGCCAGCACGAGTAGCGCCGTCAGCGCGGGGTCGGAACCGAACGTGTGCTCGCCGGTCACGTTCGCAAGCACAACCGCGAACACGATAGACGGCACGACCATCACCGTGCTCTCGAACGCGAGCGCGGTCGTCGCCGGGTACCCCGCGGCCTTCTTGAGCGCGCCGTAAATGCCGAACGAGAACGCCAGCACGAGCGCGATCCAGGGAAATTGCCCGTAATTCACAGTGAAGAACACCACGCCCACGGCGCACAGTGCAAGCGCCGCGACCCGAACCCGCGACAACCGCTCGCGGAACACCACCACGCCGAGCAGAATCGACACGAGCGGGTTGATGTAGTACCCGATCGCGGTTTCCACGACGTGGTCGATATCGACCGCATAGATGTAGACCGACCAGTTCAACGTGATGAACAGCGCGGCGGGCACCAGAAACTTCCACGCACGCGGTTGCCGCAACAACCCCGGCAAGTCGAGGCGCGCGACCGCGCACACGAGCACGGTGGTCGCAAAGCACCAGATGATGCGGTGCGCAATCACTTCGAGCGGGCTTACGGAATCGAGCAGCTTCCAGTACAGCGGGAACGTCCCCCACAGCACGTAACAGGCGATTCCTGCCGCGATTCCCCGCCGTTGCTGCGCTATGTCCGGCTGTTCGGTCATAGATGGAATGATACGGCAAACTCGCATTCTGCAAGGCCCAAAACCGCCCCGCTACCCCACTTACTGC
>JAFUBE010000167.1 GCA_017460365.1 Eggerthellaceae bacterium | reverse complement strand
CGTGCCTTGCCTTAACGTGGCCTTTTGCGTTCCAGCTCACCGGTCAGCACGATGCGCCGCCTGGGGTCAGGCGCCAGGCGGCGCATCGAGACAGTGGTCAGGAGGGTCGCGGAGGCTGCAGCGAGTCTCGCGCCGTCAGTCGCGCAGGCTCCGGTCGCGCGATTCTGTGCTCGTTAGCGAAATGGCATATTCAAGGGCGAGAGCCATGCGACCCTCGCCCTTTTCGCCATGAGGCTTCTGCTGCAGTCCCGTAGACCTCCTTCATCGTCGAGCGGGGAAGCCTTGACGCTGATTAAACCTCATCTTGAAGTAGGGGCGATCCGCCTAAAGGCGTACCTTCGGAATCTCGATCGCCTACCCACCGTGGCCAGAGCGCTTTCGTTAGCAGGCGGGGCTACCCCGTAGGGGCGACCGGGAGATCGCTCCTACGGGGTGAACCGGCCCCTGCGGAGGGGAGGCTAAATCAACGTTTACCTTGGGCACCTATCTGCATATTGGCTGGCAGATAACGTATGTCCGTTCGTTTGCTCTCGTAGCGGACAGGTTTCGAGCCGCATCATTGTCGAACGATATTGGCCCTGAGGGCCTGGTGCATTCGGCCCGTGGAATGGGGTATCATCGTGCTACAGCCAAAGAAAGGACCGGTATGCTCGAACAAGTCGATTTCGATGTCGAAAAAATGACCAAAGAAGAGTACAAGCCTCTTCACAAGGAGCTCATCAGCAAGCTCGTCGTACTCCAGCAGAAGGCTCGTAGCGAAGGCATCGGGCTCGTGGTGTTGTTCGAGGGTTGGGGCGGGGCTGGCAAGGGCAGCCGCATTTCCGACCTCATGTACGAGCTCGATGCGCGCGCCACGAGCGTGCACGTGACCGAAGACTTCGACGTAGACGCGGCTGAGAAGTTTCCGGGGCGCCCGTGGGGCGTTTCCGGTTTCCAGCCGGTCATGCAGGAGTTCTGGGATTCGCTCGGCGAGCGCGGCACGATCACGTTTTACGATCGTGGCTGGTACACGGCCGCTATCGACCAAGCCCTTTTCGAGCTCACGGGCGAGAAAGCGAAGCCCGATGCGGTGAAGAAGATGTCTGAGGAGATGAAGGATTCGCTGCTCGTGGAAAGTGGTGCCAGCAAGGCGCGCGGCGCATTTCACGGCGACGTTGTCGCGAGCTACCAACGCATGGCCCACAACTTCGAGCAGATGCTGGTCGACGACGGCTACGTCGTGATCAAGCTCTTCGTGCATGTGCGTAAAGAAGCTCAGAAGAAGCGCATCAAGAGGCTTCGCAACAACCCGAACACCGCTTGGCGCGTGAGCGACGAAAAGATTGCCCAGCTGAAACAATACGATCGCGCATACGAATTATACGACCGGCTTCTCGAGACCACCAATTTCGCGTTCGCGCCGTGGACGCTCGTGAACGGCGAGGACAAGCGCGCCGCCAACCTGCAAGTCGCCCAAGCACTCGTCGACGCCATCGAACATGCGCTTGCGAGCGGCCCCGACGCCGCCACCGAGGAAGCGATGTGGAAGGCTGCCGAAAACTCCATCCGCGCTGCTGCAGCCATCGGGGAAGGCGGCGCTGAAGAGAGGCAGGCCGAAGATGCCGACGCCAAGCGCGCAGCCGCAGAGGCCGAAGCTGCCCAGCAGCACGCGCAGGCTCCTCGCGGGTCGAACTACATTATCATGGCGGGTTATCCGCAGATCGACCATTCCAAAGCAAAGCCGCTCATCGAGACAGATGAGGAATACAAGGCCCAGCTCAAGGCGGAGCAGGCGCGCTACTTCGAGCTTGAGCTCGAGATGTACCAGAAGCGCGTTCCGCTCATGCTCATGTACGAGGGTTGGGACGCTGCGGGCAAGGGCGGCAACATCAAGCGCGTGTGCCAAGCCATCGACGCCCGCGCCTACACGATCTTCCCCTCGCCGGCTCCAACGCTGCCCGAGCTTTTGCATCCGCATTTGTGGCGCTACTGGATCAAGCTGCCGCGTGCCGGCCATGTGGGCATCTACGACCGCAGCTGGTACGGCCGCGTGCTCGTCGAACGCGTGGAAGGGTTTGCTTCGGCCGACCAGTGGTCGCGCGCTTACGACGAGATCAACGCGTTCGAACACGAGCTCGTGCAGTGGGGCGCCATACTCTTGAAGTTCTGGGTGGACATCACGCCAGAAGAGCAGCTGCGCCGTTTCGAGGCGCGCCAGGCCGACCCCTCGAAATCGTGGAAGATCACCGAAGAAGACTGGCGCAATCGCGACAAGTACCCGCAGTACAAGCAAGCGGTCGACGACATGTTCCGCCTCACCTCCACGACGTTCGCGCCGTGGATCGTGCTCGAGAGCGACGACAAACACTATGCGCGTGTCCAAGCGTTGCGAGCGATCAACGAAGCGCTTGAGGAGCGCATGCATAGGGGTTAAGGAATGGGCAGCGAGGAACGTCAGCCAACCACTCCGGACCAGGGCCAAAGCAAGGACAGCCGCTATCAGCCGGCCTTGACCTACGTTGCGCTCGACCGTGCGCATCGAAAACGGAGCCGTTGGTCGACCGTACTCGCGATTTCGGTCGCGGTACTGGTTGCGTCGCTCGTCATGCTCGGCGTCATCGGGTTCAGCTACATGCAGGGCCAGACGAAAAACGCCCGCATGGCTGAGCACGCGAACCTCGTTGCCATCGAAAAGGAATTCAAGGAAGAGAACTTCAGGATAGACTGGGATGCCTTGCGCGCCGTGAATCCCGATACCGTGGGTTGGCTTTATGTGCCCGGCACCTCGATAAACTACCCGGTCGTGCGCGGGGTAGACAACGATTACTATCTCACGCACGATTTCACGCGCGAGCAGGGATGGCTTGCCCAGTTCGGTTCGATTTTCCTCGATTGGCGCAATAACCCGAATTGGACCGACCAGGCGTACTTCATCTATGGTCACCATATGAACGACGGTTCCATGTTCGCCGACATCGCGCGGCTTTCGGATCAATCGCGCTTCGATGCGAGCCGCACGGTGTACCTGCTCTCGCCGAACGGCAACTTCAAGTTGCGCTCGTTCGCGCTCATCCACTGCGCATCCGACGACCCGCTCGTGCAGATTTCGTTCTCGTCAGCGGGCGATTTCGCATCGTATGTCCAGGACAAGATGAACCGTTCGATCGTGTACGCGGGAGGGGTTCCGTCAGCGGCCGACATACACAAGTCGTTCGCGTTCGCGACGTGCGACAATTACTCGTCGGGGCGTTACGTGCTTTATGCTTACGTCGAACAGGAGCTCGGTTTCAAGGCGAATGACGCTTCCAATGCGGCCGTGCGCAGCGGTGGCGCGGCTGGAGTCGCGGATGACCTGCCTGCCGACGCGGCGGATGCGGCTAGCGTCGGGGCCGGGTTGGGCGTTGCCGCAACCGTTGCCAACGAAGCCGGAGAACAGCAGGAAGCCAATCCCGAAGAAAGCTATCCCGAAGAGGAATATTCCGAAGACGAGTACTACGATGAATATTACGAAGAGGGTTACTACGGGGGAGATTCAGATCAGGCCTCGGATGAAACCGAATCGGTCATCGTGGGAGACAACGGGCAGTACGCAGGGGGCTATTACGTCTACGACGAAAACGGCGATTTGCGATGGGTGCCGACCGAATAGCGAGAGCAAGGAGCGTGGAATGGCAGAGGAAGCGACCAACCAAGTAACGTATGCGCAAGCGGGCGTGGATATAGAAGAGGGTGCCCGCGCCGTGGATGCCATCAAGGAGACCGTGCATTCGACTTACCGCTCCGAAGTCGTCGGCGATATAGGCGGATTCGGGGGGTTGTTCTCCATCGCGGCGGCGAAGCAGATGGAAGACCCGCTGCTCGTGTCGGGAACCGATGGCGTGGGCACCAAATTGAAGATTGCCCAGCTTATCGGCAAGCACGACACGGTCGGCATCGATCTGGTCGCCATGTGCGCCAACGATATTCTGGCGACGGGTGCAGAGCCCTTGTTCTTCCTCGATTACATTGCCGTCGGCAAGCTCGATTCGAAGGCGGTCGCCGAAATCGTGGGCGGCATCGGCGAAGGCTGCCGTCAGGCCGGTTGCGCGCTCATCGGCGGCGAGATGGCCGAGCACCCCGGCGTCATGGACCCGAACGACTACGACCTGTCCGGCTTTTGCGTGGGTGTGGTCGATCGGCCTGCCATGCTCGATCCCGAGTTGGTGCGGCCGGGCGACGTGCTCGTGGGGCTCGCTTCGAGCGGTCTGCATTCGAACGGCTATTCGCTCGCTCGCAAGGTGTGTCTCGAGGGCAAGTCGCTCGATGAGGTGACGGCGCCCGTTGCCGAACTCGGCGGCATGGGCGTTGCCGAGGCGCTGCTCGCTCCGACGCGCATCTACGTGAAAACGGTGCAGGCGGTGCAAAGCGTTTGCCCCAAGGCGGTGCACGCCCTTGCGCATATCACTGGCGGCGGCATCACCGAGAATTTGAACCGCGCACTGAACGGCCGCGTCGACGCCGTGGTCGACCTTTCCACATGGGAGGTGCCGGCGATCGTGCGCCATACCTGCAAAGCCGCGAACCTCGGCGAGGCCGAGGCGCTCAAGACCTTCAACATGGGCGTCGGCATGGTGCTCATCGTTGAAGCGGATAGCGTCGACGATGTGCGTTCTGCTGCGGAATCCGCCGGCGATGCAACCTACGTCATCGGGCGCGTCGAAGAGGGGAGCGGCATCGTTCGTTACGAGGGCGAAGGGCGGTTGCTGTAGGGCACGTTAAGCCGTCGTTGAACGCTTTGTTGCAAGAACAGGAGAAACGATGTCCGACAACTTGAAAATCGGTGTTCTGCTTTCAGGCAGCGGCACGAATTTCCAGGCGATCGTCGATGCGGCGGCAAACGGTCTGCCCGTCGAGGTGGTGCAGGTGGTTTCGTCGCGTCCAGATGCATACGGCATTGAACGTGCGAACGGGGCGAACATTCCAGTGCTCGTGATGAACCGCAGCAAGTACGCAGATGCCGAAGCCGCCGATGCCGAAATCGTGCAGACCCTAGAAGCCGCTGGTGCGCAGTACGTGGTCATGGCCGGGTACATGCGCAAGGTCACGCGGGTGCTGCTCGAGGCTTTCCCCAACCGGATCTTGAATCTCCACCCTGCGCTGCTGCCGTCGTTCAAGGGCGCTCATGCCATTCAAGGCGCGTTCGACGCGGGCGTGAAGGTGACAGGTGTCACAGTTCATTTCGCGAACGAAGATTACGATAAGGGGCCGATTGTCGCGCAACGCGCGGTCGAGGTCCGCGAAGATGATACGGTGGACACGCTCGAGGCGCGTATCCACGAAGTAGAGCACGACCTGTACCCGCATGTGCTGGAATTGATCGCTGCCGGGCGTGTGAACGTCGAAGAGGATGGAAAGGTGCATATCAGTGAATAGGGAGACAATCGAACGTGCAATAGCGGCTTTGAAAGCAGGCCAGGCGGCCGATCTTACGGCCGAGGACGTGCCCGCTTTCGGTCCCGGTGCCGCAAAGGGAAACGAGCATGTGTCGCCAGCGGCTTTGGCAGGCATCGTCGCCAGCCTGACGGCGGCCGATATACCGACGTTCGAACGCGCACTACGCGCAATAGACGAGGGCGAGCTGGCTTGGCTTGGCTTCAAGGTGGTGTACGACCGCGATGCAGCCGTGTCGAACGTGGATAACGAGGTCACCAAGAAATACGGCGAGGTGGGTTCGGCCGACGGCGAGCCGCTCGTGTTCTTTTGCAACGATGCGAAGGAAATCGTGTCGTCGCGCGAACCTTCGCCCCGCGACATCTTCCAGATGAAGGACGTCACGCGCGGCCCTTCGATGCACAACGAGCAGTTCGAAGGCCTCACGTGGGCAAGCGTCGCGCTGTTCGACCCGGTGCGCGTGTGGCTGCTCGGGGCATCGGATGCGTCGAGCGAGCTATCGAAGCTCGCAAGCCATGTGGGGTTCGAGGTCGTCGCCGTCGACTACGATGCCGCCTACCTGAACGAGGGGCGTTTTCCGACGGCCGAGCGCATACTGCTCGAAAACGAGAACTTCGACGGGCTTTCCGAGCTTTCCGCGCGGGAAGCCGACTACGTGTGCGTGCTCACGCGCGGGCACATGTTCGATCCCGAAGGGTGTTTGTGGGCGGTGCGCCATAAAGCGCGCTACGTGGGCATGATGGGGTGCGCCGGCAAGAACGACACGGTTCACGACCTGGTGATTTCGCGCGGCATGACCGAGGAGCAGTGGAATTCGGTGAAGCGGCCGATCGGTTTGAAATTCGGCGCGAAGACGCCTGCAGAGCTCGCCATCGCCATCGTTGCCGAGCTGATCGACGTGCGTTACCGCGACCGCTACAGCGACGAGGCCCGGGCCAGGCACGAGCAATCGCTCGGGCGCGCTTAATCGATAATTTGTGCAGGTTTGATAAAACTGCTATGATTTAACGAACTTTGCAGGTCGCTTCACTATACCTAACACGAAGCACAAGCGGCACATCTGGGAGGATGAAATGGACGAAACCGGAGTAATGGCTCTGCTCGAAGAGCTTTCCATCTTGCTCGAGGATTCCAAGCCGGTGGGTTTCGGCAGGAACAGCAATCTGCGTCAGGTCGACATCTCCGCAGCATTCGAAATCATGGACGAGATTCGCGACACGTTCCCGAGCGAGTTCGCCCAGGCGCGTCAGATCGTGCGCGAGCGCCAGGGTCTGCTCGACGACGCCGATGCCGAGGCGAGCCGCATGGTGGAAGATGCGCGTTCCCAGGCCATGACCATTGCGAGCGAGCAGGAAATAGTGCGCATCTCCCAACAGCAGGCCGATCAGATTCTCGCCGACGCACGCGAGCTCGAGCGCCAGACGCGCGCCGGTGCCGAAGATTATGCCGACGAGGTGTTCGGCCATGTCGAGCAGAGCCTCGACACCCTGCTCAACAACGTCCGTCGCTGCAGGGACCGCCTGAACGCGACCTCGCTGCATTAACGTATGGCCCAAGCGACGATAAAAATTCCATCGGAACTCTTCGCATTGGCGGAGAGTTCTCGTTTTGAGGGAACGCTCGAGCTGCCCGTTCTTTCAGCGGGGCCCGACGACTATGCTTTCGCGAAACCTATCGAATGGGAAGTCGACGTCACCAATACCGGAGCGGCGTTTTTGGTTGCCGGCATCGCGCGGGGAAGCGCGACTGTTGCCTGCTCACGCTGCCTCGACGAAGTCGCATACGATCTCGAAGGCGGCATCGAAGGGTATTTCCTCGTCGAGGGCACCGCTGATGACGACTTCGACGGCGAAGATGACGAGCTGGGAGACGACGAGTTTGACGTGTTGCCGGCCGACCACATCATCGATCTCGAACCGCTCATCTGCGCAGCCCTTCTGATCGATGCGCCGAACATGCCGCTATGCCGCGACGATTGCGCGGGTCTGTGCCCCGTGTGCGGAGCGAATTTGAACGAGGGCGATTGCGGGTGCGGGCGCGATGGCGCGCTCGACGATTTCGACCGCGAAGCCAACCCGTTCGCGGTTTTGGCCGATTTCAAGTTCGACGAATAAGCACTTGCAAGTGTCAGAAGGCTTTGCTACTATACCGTTTTGCGTGTTTACGACGAATAACGTCGCTTCACCGATGAAGCGCCGAATGAAGGAGTAAGTAAGATGGCAGTACCTAAACAACGCATGGGCCGCATTCGTACGCACACCCGCCGCAGCACTCATGACCGCATCGATGCGCCTTCGCGCAGCGTTTGCCCTCAGTGCGGCGAGGTCAAGCTTCCGCACCGCGTGTGCCCGAACTGCGGCTATTACAAGAACCGCGAGATTATCGAGACGGAATAGTCGAACGGTAAAGCGTTATGTTAGGACCTCCTGCCCATCGCAGGAGGTTTCTTGTTATCTGGACGAGAATCACGTGCGATACCGTGCGTGCTGAAAGATGGGAGTGAACGTGAGTGACAACGTGACGATTTCGGTCGACGCGCTTGGCGGAGACAACGCGCCGGGAGTCGTGCTCGAGGGAGTCGAGGCGGCGCTCGCCAAAGACGAGGCCCTGTCGGTCGTGCTCTGTGGGCCGGCCGATGTGGTCGAACCTTTCGCGCAGGCCCATGAACGCTGCACGGCGCGCGCGACGACCGAGGTGATCGGCATGGCGGAACACCCTGCTAACGCAGTGCGCAAGAAGAAAGATTCGTCGATTGTCGTCGGTTGCCGTCTCGTGAAGGAAGGCGAGGCCGACGGTTTCTTCTCCGCTGGTTCGACCGGTGCCTGCCTTGCGGCGGGAACGCTGGTCATCGGGCGCATCAAGGGCATCGCCCGCCCGGCGCTCGCCACGCTCGTCCCCTCGCCGGCCAAGCCCATCATCCTGTGCGACGTGGGGGCGAACGCAGACTGCAAGCCCGAGTACCTCGTGCAATTCGCGAAGATGGCGAGCATCTACGCAACCGCGATTCTGGGCATGCCAAACCCCCGCGTAGGATTGCTCAACATCGGCGAGGAGGAGGAGAAGGGGTCGCAGTTCGCGCAGGAAGCTCACCAGCTGCTGAAGGCCGAGCTGCCGAATTTCGATGGTAACGCCGAAGGGCGCGACGTGCTCGACGGCCCGTTCGACGTCATCGTATGCGACGGCTTCACGGGCAACGTGTGCTTGAAAACGATCGAAGGCACGGCCAAGACGCTGTTCGGCGAGCTGAAGAAGATCATGATGGCGTCGCTCATCGCAAAGCTCGGTGCGCTTACCCTCAAAGGCGGTTTGAAGAAGCTGCTCGGGAGCATTGATCCCGATGCGATGGGCGGAGCACCGCTGCTCGGCTGCAAAGGCGCCTGCATCGTGGGTCACGGCTCATCGAACGCCCGCGCCATACAGAACGGCGTCATTGCTGCTGCCAACTACGTCCGCTCCGGCGTCTCCGCCAAGATTGCCGATTCCGTCCGCTGATGTAAGCCCGGGGGTGCGCCAGTTCGCGTCAGACACAAGCCTGCTGTTCCGCCGCCCCGCTCGCCGCCAGGCCCGAACCGGGG
>JAFUBE010000166.1 GCA_017460365.1 Eggerthellaceae bacterium | reverse complement strand
GGCTACGTGAAGGAAGCGGGAGTTGCCGACGCGCCGGGCAACCCCACCGTGTACGCCACCACGCGAACGTTCCTCGAGAAATACGGCCTTACCTCGGTGAAGGAACTGCCCGATTTGCTCGAGTTCGCGCCCGATGAAAAGACGGCGCAGCTTATCCGCGAGCGCTTGGGCGCCCCTTCGATGGTCGTCGAGGTGCCGGCTGAACAGCTCGCCGAGCAAGACGTTCCCACGCCCGAGCAGATGCTTGCAGAAGCGACCGCGAGCGTGCTCGGCGTTGTCGACAAGATCGACTTCGACAAGCTCACCTTCAACACCGATGACGAGTAGGGACATCTCGTACGACGAGCGCCCCGAAGACGACAGGGGAGGGCGCGTCGTTCCCGTGCGCCTGCAGAAGTTCCTCGCGCGTGCGGGGGTGGCGTCGCGCCGCGCGTCGGAGAACCTCATGACGGCCGGGCGCGTCACCGTGAACGGCGAGGTGGTCTGCGAGCTCGGAAGCAAGGTCGATCCGCTCGTCGACGTGGTTGCGGTCGACGGCGCCATAGTTTCGCTCGCGGACGGCCCGGTCACCGTAATGCTCAACAAGCCGGCTGGCGTTATCACGACCATGAAGGCGCAGTCGGACCGTCCGATCGTAGCCGACTTGGTGCCGACCGACCAGTACCCCGGGCTCTACCCGATCGGCCGTCTCGACGCCGACACGACCGGCATCCTGCTCTTCTCGACCGACGGCGAGCTGGGAAACGCGCTGTTGCACCCGAGCCACCATGTTCCCAAGACGTACTTGGCGCAGGTGAGTGGCGACCTCGGCGATTCGGAGGCCGACCGGTTGCGCCAAGGCATCGAACTCGACGACGGCCCGACGCAGCCGGCGGAGGTTTCCTTTGTCGGCAAGCGCCGCAACCACGTGCGCATCACGATCCACGAAGGGCGTTACCATCAGGTGAAGCGCATGTTCGAGGCGGTCGGCCATCCCGTGATCGCGCTTCATCGGGAACGGTTCGGCTGCCTCGAGCTCGGCGACCTGAAACCCGGCGAATGGCGCGAGCTGACCGATGACGAGCTCGCTAGCCTAAGGAGATGAGCGTGACACTTCCCGTCAGACACGAAGCGTCATTTTTTGGGTGGCGCTTCCTGTGCTGCATGCGGTCCTCGAAAAATGACGCTTAGTGCCTGACGTGAAGTGTCACGCTCCCGCGGAAGTGACAGATCGTGTCTGACGGGAAGTGTCACACTGCGTTTGGGGTGGTGGTGAAGGTGCGGTTGCCTACGGGATTCCTGCCGTGGCGCGAGTCGTGTTCGTCGAGGTCGATGATGAGCACGTAGAAGACCTTGCCGATGCCGTCGATGTCGACGAGGTGCGCGTTTTCCACCACGTTTTTCACGGTGCCGTTCTTGGTGACGACGCGATAGTTGACGAACGTCTTCTTGCCGATTTCGTCGAGCTTGATCTGCTCGGTGATTTCCTCGTAGACGTGCACGCGATCGGCAGGATGCACCACGTAAGGGTATATTCCGTCGGTGATCTTCATAAACTCTTCGAGGCTTGCACACCCGAGCAGCTCGATCATCGCGTTGTTCGCGAAGAGGATCTCGCCGTTTCCGCCAGCGCGGTGGACCATCACGGCGCCGGGGATGTTCTCGGCGATGTCGCGGGGCGTGAATCCGAGTTGCGAGCGGTACTGCGAGCTCGCATCGCGCGAGTAGCGCATCGACCGGGACTTGCCCGCAAGCTTCACGGCGTAGAGAGCCGCATCGGCCATGATGTAGGCCTGCGCCACCGAATCCGTCTCGCTCGGGCAGCCCGCATAGCCGATCGACGTGGTCATGAAGTATTCGTTGTCCTCGTGCTTAAACGAGATTTCCCCGCGCGTGAACGATTCGAACAACTCGTCCGCACGGTTCGCGTCGTCACCGAAGAGCATGATCAGCAGCTCGTCTCCGCCGTTGCGCCCGAGGACCGCTTCTTTGCTGAAAACATCGCGCATCGCCCGCGCGAGCGTGCGTAAAGCCTCGTCTCCTGCACTATGGCCGTACAGGTCGTTCGTCTTCTTGAAATCGTCGATGTCGAGCAGTGCGAGCACGAAGGGCTCGCCCTTGCGGCTGGCGGTGCGCTCTTCGATGGCGGCATCGATGCCCCGCCGGTTCAAAAGGCCGGTCAGGCTGTCGTGGGTGCCCGCCCATTCGAGCTCTTCGACGAGCTGGTGGTTTCCGATGATGGTTCCCATTATGGGCGCGATGGACTCGAGCAGACGTTCCGTTTCGATATTGCTTTTGAAGGAGTAGTTGTCGGCCCCCAGACAGCCCACGTAGCGCCCGCCTTCGCGCAACGGCACGATGAGCATGCTCTCCACTTCTTTGTACCTGAGGTAGGCGAGCTGGTCGCTCTCGAGCATGGAAAGCTTCTCGAGCTTGTCGGCGTAGATGATCCCACATCCGCGGAAATGCTCGGTGAAGCGCGTGAGGTCGGCGTCGCTGATTTTCCTGATGGACGAGATGCGCGGCGCGATGCCTTCAGCGCAGCGCTCATACACCCGCCCGTCGATGCGCCCTTTCTTCTCGAGGATGTAGAGCCGGTCGGCGTCGATGATGCGCGAGAGGATCTCGAGCGTGCCGTTCATGGCGTCGTCGTAGCCTTTCATCATGTCGCTCAGCTCGGTCACAATTTCCAAGATGAGGTCCGACGTGTCACGACGCGCTATTATCTCGGCACGCTCGCGCCGTTCGGCGTCGGCGATGGTGAACGCGAACACGCAGCAGTCTTTCACGGGGGACGGCACGACGTTGAAATTCAACCAGTGGCCCGTCTCGTTGCTGTATATGGTGTCGTGGACCGTCTCGCCGAGCACGGCGGCGCGGTAGCAGTACGGGTACCACGCTTTGTCGGCATCCGGCCACGATTCGGCGAACGACCGGCCGGGAAGCGTATCCTGATCGAAGCCGCCCCATTGGCAGTAGACTTCGTTGGCGTAGACGTATTCGGCGTCGATGACCTCGTCGCCGGCGTCGTTGAGCACGGCGCGGAACACGGTGTAGGCCACGGGCACGTCGCCGTAGGGGCCGAGGGCGCTTCCGAGCAGGGCGGGGAACGCCGCCACGTGGAAAGCATCGGCGTAGGGCCCGCTGACGGCTGGCTTGACGTAGGTTTGGTAGCCTGTGCCGTAATCGAGCCGGCCGGCGACGACTTCCCAGTCGTTAGATTCCTCGCACTTAGCTATTGCCCTGAAGAAATCGTCATCGAGGCCGTTCACCACGTTGCAGGCGTGCAGCGTGGAATGGCCGGGTGGCAAGACCCCGGTCTGGTCGAGCAGATCCCGGTAGGCGGCGTTAGCGCGCAACACCCGCCATGCATTGCAGCGGCGCTCCACGATGCCCGCCGGCATCTCGTCGAGCAGGGCGCCCTCGATGGTATGGGAATTCCCGTTCGTGGTGATCTCGCTGAGCTGCATGGTGCCTATCGCGTTCCAGTACCCTGCCTCTTCGGGAGCCTCGCGGGGGATGCCTTCCCCCATGCTGAAATGCTCGCAGATGACCTCGATCGGCAGCGGCTTCGAGTAGAGGTAGCCTTGCAGCATGCCACAGCCGGCGCTTTCGAGGAACATCGCCTGTTCGACGGTTTCAACTCCTTCGGCGAGCGTGGACACCCCGAGCTTCTCTGCCGTTTTCAGCACGCCCTTCACGATTTCGCGTGCTTTCGCGTTCGACTCGAGCGAATGCACGAAGCTCATGTCGAGCTTCACGACGTCGAAATCGAATTCGTAGAGGGTGTTGAGCGACGAGTAGCCGCTGCCGAAATCGTCGAGCCATACCTTGAACCCGGCTTCGTGCAGTGCGTCGACCTGGTTTTTGAAGCGCTTCGGGCAGGAAGACGCGACCGATTCTATGACTTCGACGTTGATCAGATCGCGTGGAACCCTGCACGCTTCGGTCTTCTTCGCGAGCATCTCGGCGATGTCGAGGTCGAGGAAGTCGCGCCGCGAGAAGTTGATGGACACGGGTACGGCGTGCACGCCGCGGGCGCGCTTTGCGTTCATGTCGGCGAGCACGCAGTCGACGATAAGGGTGTCGAGCTGGTACAGCAGGCCCGCTGCCTCGAGCACGGGCACGAATTGGTCGGGGGACAGCATGCCGTATTCGGGGTCGTTCCAGCGCGCGAGCGCTTCTTCGGCGCACAGATCGCTTGTCGAGGCGCGCACGATCGCCTGGTAGTGGGGGCGCACCCAGCCCTCTTCGATGGCGCAGTCGATGCTTTCGAGCACGTGGATGCGCCGCTTCTCGGCGGTGCGCATGTCGTCGTCGAAGTACGTGATGTGCGATTCCCATGTCTTGCGGTCGAGGTCGCACGCGATTTTCGCGCGGTCGGTGCCGACGGCGGCGATGTCTTCGCCTTCGTGGCACACGTACACGCCGGCGCGCACTGGGATCACCCGGCCGCCGTTGGCGTGCTTGAAGTCCTCGAACAGCTCCTGAAGCTTCTCTTGCACCGCATCTTCGGGGGCGAACGTGTAGAAGTGGTCCTCGGCGAACCGCGAGCAGCGATCCGCGCCGAAGTGCTCGCCCAGGCAGCCTGCGAACGCGCAGAGCAGCACATCGCCCTGGTCGCGCCCGTATTGGGCGTTGAACGCCTTCAACCCCATGAGGTCGAGCGCAATCGCGGCAGGACGCTGCCCGCGCCGCTCGATTTCCGCTGCGCAAGCACGCGCGGCTTCATGGAAGCGGTTCATGTCGGGAAGGCCCGTGAGCCAGTCGACGGAATAGCCCTCGGTCATCTCGTACACGAAGACGTGGAAGACGGGGCGCTCGCCCTCTTCCTCCACGAGCATCCCGAAATCCTCGACGCTCACGAGCTTGCCCGTCTGGGTCTGGATGCGGTAGTAGATATGGTCGAGGTTGTCGTATC
>JAFUBE010000165.1 GCA_017460365.1 Eggerthellaceae bacterium | reverse complement strand
TCCGTCGCAGCCGCCGACGCAGTCGACAGGCTTGATGATGCCGTCGTCCTCCTCGTAGTTAAGCTGCCTGGCGCAGACCCCGCGCGTCGTGTAATGTTGCATGTCTGGCTCCTGTTCTCGTATCGGTGTGTCAGAATAGCCCGCTTGTAAATAAAAAGTCGAGTGATTTCAAATCTCGTCCAGTATGCGCGCGGATCCACATCCTTGCAAGTTGAAGCACTTCGAACGAGGCGGCCGTATCCATTTCGTATTCGAGGACTTCATCGAACTTCGACCGTATGAGCGCTTCGCACCACCTCACGGTTTCCACGTCGACCATGATGGCATCGGCGGGACGTGGGCAGTTCGCGCAGACCGCTCCCCCGTCCAGAACCGAAACCGCTGTCGTCTCGCCCGAGCCGGGAAGGTTTCGAGTGCCGCAGACGACGCACGGTGTGAAACTCGGCCTAAAGCCCGATTGCGCCATTACTTTCCATAGGCTGGCAGCGCAGATTGCCAGGGCCTGGGCACTCTGGCCCTGGCAATCTGCAATCCGCGCAATCGCGGCGCGCCCCATCTCGTACAGCCTTGGCTGCATAAGGTCTGGTTGTGCCACGAATCCGAGCAATTCCGCGATAGGAGCGACGCACGACGACAGCTCCAGCTCCCGCGGAATCGACTTCACATCGACCAGGCGCACCTCGCATACGACGTCGAGCGATCGGCCGCACGCCATGAGCGCATCGACCGTTGAAAAGAGCTCGAGGCGCGCAGCGAGCGAACCGCCCGGCTTACGGGCTCCTTTCGCAACGCCTTTCACGAGCGCTCCGCTCTCGTCAATCATGGTGACGATGAGGTCTTTCTCGCCGAGCCGCGTCTTGCGAATGACGACGGCGCGGATCTTGTACGTCTTCGCAGCCACCGATAACCCTACGAGATGCTGACGACCTCGTTGCTGTCTGACCACACGACCTGACCGGCGATCGTCTGCGAAGAGCTCGCGTAAAGCGTTTCGCCGAAGAACGTGATCTTAGGCCTTCCGGTTACGGTAAACGCGACGGTGTTATCGCCCTCGTAACTGACTGAAATCACCGATTCGATTTCATAATCGACTCCGCCGATCGTGACCGTATTGCCTTTCGAGAACATGTTTTCGGTCAATCCGACAAGCTCGATGCCACGTGCGCGAGCAACGCTGACGGAGACGGTCGAGTCCTTTCCGACCTTCGTTCCAGCTTCTGGATTTATGCCGATGATGGAGCCATCCGGGAATTGGTCGGTATCGATGTAGACAACCTCGGGATAGAGCCCCGAATCGCTTATGGTGTCTAGGGCAGCATCGAGTCCAAGGCCGGCGACATTGGGCACGCGGTAGGCTTCGGATACCTTAACCACGACTTCCGCATTCGACTTGGCGCGCGTACCTTGTTCCGGGCTCACCTCCAGCACGATGTTCTCGTCGCCATCAGATTTCTGCATCTCGTAACGCACGTTCTCGTAACCGGCGTCGTCGAGCAAAGCCTTGGCTTCATCGGCGTTCTTGCCAACGATGTCGGGGACGAAACGGGCGGTGGCGATGTGAATGACCACTTCAGAGCCTTCGGGCGCGCGCGATCCTGCACCTGGGTCCATGATAAGCACGAGGCCCTCGGTGTCATCGGATTTCACCTGCGTCGTGCGCACCGTAAACCCATTTTCCGTGAGCACGTTGCGCGCATCTGCCTCGGTCATGCCCGTTACGTTGGGTACAGCCACTCCGCCCCAAAGGCCAAGCGCGAACGTCACGATCGCAGCGATGATCGCCCCGACGGCGACACCCGCCACAATGAAAGCTACGAGCTTGCCTTTGCTCATTCCGGCACGCGAAGGAGCTACGCGGAAATCGCGCGCCTGAGCGGGGCGGCCTTGCTCCACGCGAGGCATCTCCATCGTGAAGTCGCCGGTCCACTCGGGCTGACCTTCATCGAAACTCGACTTAGCGGCGTCCTCGGCGCGATTGTATGCATCTTCTCGATGTGACTCGAATGGTTGCGTGAGAGGCTGACCGTAGCCCCAAGCGCCGTTCTCGTAATCGGTGTCAGACATGGGAAAATCGCCCTGCCTATCTGCCGTTATAAAATCGCGCTCATCGACAGCCGGTTGGAAGGCGTTCGAATTCGATGGGGCTTCGAATTCGTCGGCCGCCTCAATGGGCTCCACGTCGAAGCGGTCCTGCACGGCAGGCTCTGGCTCGGGTTCGGAAGCAGATGGATCCTCGAAAGCGCGCTCGTCGATGGGTTTGCGCTGCCGTGCGCTTGCTCGTCTTGTCTCGCGGGCGGAAACGCCGGTCGGAGATGCGGCGCCAGCAACGCGCGCTATCGAGCCGCTCAACGGGAAACCGCACTCGTCGCAGAATTTCGCCTCGTCCCTGTTTTCAGCTTCACAGTTAGGACATTGCATGATTTATCCCTTCGTTTAGTCCTAACAGGTTATTGTATCCGAAGTTTTTCTCATGTTCGTGGCAATGCGTTGTTCCACCGCGTCTCTAAAGCCTTCTAAAGCCCTTCCCCGTAACCGAAGCGACGGATTTGGTTGGCATCGCGGCGCCAGTTCTTGCGCACCTTCACCGACAAATCGAGGAAAACCCTGCACCCGAGCATGCGCTCGAGGTCTGCCCGCGCTTCGGTTCCGATACGCTTGATCGCCGAGCCGCCCTTACCGATTATCATGCCTTTCTGGCTGTCGTGCTCGGTGTATATGATGGCCCGTATGCGATACAGGTCTTTCTTTTTCACGTAGTCCATTTCCTCGGTTTGCACGCCGATTGCATGGGGAATCTCGTCGCGGAACGTGCGCAAGATCTTCTCGCGGATGAATTCTGCCACGATGACTTCGAGGGGTTGGTCGGTGTCCATGTCGTCTGGAAACCACTGGGGTCCGCATGGGAGCAGCGCCACCACCGATTCTACGAACTCGTCGAGGTGCTCGCCTTTCGTGGCCGAGCATTGCACGACGTCGTCCCATTCTGCGAGCTTGCAGGCTGCTTCGCGTTGCGCATCGAGCTGCCGTTTGTCGACCAGGTCGGTCTTCGACAACACGAGGACCTTCTTCGTGTCGATGCGTGCAAGCTGCGACGCTACCCACTCGTCGCCCGTGCCGACGGGCTGCGACGAATCGACGAGCATGGCTATAACGTCTACATCCTCGAGCGCTTTGAGCGCGCTCGTGTTCAGCTCTTCGCCGAGGGCGTCGTGCGGCTTGTGGATACCGGGCGTGTCCACGATGACCAGCTGGTAGTCGTCGGTGGTCTTTACCGCCCGGAAACGATGCCGCGTGGTCTGCGCCGTATTCGACGTGATGGCGATTTTCTTGCCCATCACGGCGTTGAGCAGGGTCGACTTGCCTGCATTCGGACGCCCTACAAGCGTCACGAACCCCGACCTGTAATCACCGAACATCTCTTCTAGCGTTTGCATTGCCTCTCCATTCCGTCACCTTCGTTCGAAGATTTGCGGAGACCCCCGAGCCACCGACGTTCATCAGCGCATGAACAGCCCGATCATGCTCGGGAGGAAAATGAACGCCGCCACGGCAAGCGAAGCGAGCGACATGACCAGCACCGCGCCGGCGGCACAATCTTTCGCGTGCTTCGCGAGCTCGTGGTATTCCGGCGACACCAACTCGACGACCGACTCCATGGCGGTGTTCACGCATTCTCCCGCCAGAACCGCCCCTATGCAAACGGCGATCGTCGCCCATTTTGCTGCGTCGATTGCGAAGACGACCCCCAGCACGATTGCCGCACCTGCGAAACCGAGTTCAATCTTGAAATTCCTCTGCGTCTTGCACGCATGCACGATTCCGGCAGCGGCGCACTTGAACGAACTTGCCAGCGACTGAGCCATGATCATCCATCCACGTTGCTGCGCTTGAACGGGCGCCCCCAATATTTGGTGAGCAACTCGCGTTCCCGAGATTCCATGGCCCGGGCTTCTTCGTCTTCCATGTGGTCGTAACCGCACAGATGAAGCAAGCCGTGCGTGATGAGCAAGCTCATCTCGTCCGCGAACGACAATCCGTATTCCGGCGCCTGTCGCTCGGCAACGTCAGGAGCGATGACGATATCGCCGAGTTCGTAGAGCTCTTCTGCAGCAGGAGCGAAGACCGCGAAATCGTCATGCACGTTGTCGCATTCGAAGGAAAGCACGTCGGTAGGACGGTCGATTCCGCGGTATTCGCGGTTCATCCGGTGTATGTCCTCATCGGTAACGAAGCTGATGGAAGCCTCGCAGGTTTCCGGCTTTCCCTCGCTGCGAATGACGAACATGGCGAGTTCCTCGATATCGAACAGCGCTTTCACGTCGCCTTCGCGGTAATCGTAATTCACGAGCACTTCCACATTTGCCCCCGTTCCGCCAGTGGTGGATGTCTGGGGAGTTTCCCCTCTTTCACTTATCGCCCCTCGTATGCAGCCACAATCTTCGCGACGAGTGAATTGCGCACGACATCGGCGCCCGACAGCTCGCAAAACGCGATGCCGGCGATATCCGAGAGCTTCTCGCGGGCGCTTTGCACGCCGAGAGGGCCGCGCGGGTTGTCGGATTGCGATTCGTCGCCCGTGATGACCATGTTCGATCCGAAGCCCAATCGCGTGAGGAACATCTTCATCTGCTCGGGCGTGGTGTTCTGTGCCTCGTCGAGTATGACGAAGCTATCGTTGAACGTGCGCCCGCGCATGAAGGCGAGCGGCGTGATCTCGATCGTCCCGTCCTCGAGGTAGCGTTGCGCGCGCGATGCGTCGATCATCTCGAAGAGCGCGTCGTAGAGCGGGCGGATGTAGGGGTCGACCTTTTCCATCATGGTGCCTGGCAGAAAGCCGAGGCTCTCCCCCGCTTCCACGATCGGGCGCGTGAGCACGATGCGGCCGATTTCCTTCCGCTGAAGCGCCGCAACTGCCATGGCGCAGGTGAGGAACGTCTTCCCCGTGCCAGCAGGCCCGAGCCCGAACGTTATAGAATTGGCCCGTATGGAATCGAGAAAGCGTTTTTGGCCGGCTGACTTCGGCCTTATCGCCTTGCCTTTGTACGTGAGCACAATGTCGTTTCGCAGCGCGCTCGGCGACATCTCGGTCGTGCGCAGCAAGCCGACCAGCTTCGAGACACCCTGCATCGTAGGCGCCTCGCCCGCGAGCGTCTGCTTGAACAGGTCGTTGAAGAGCAGCGCGAGCGAATCGACTTCCGCTTCGTCTCCCGCAAGCGCCACTTCGTCGCCCCTCACCGTGATGCGCGCGTCGAACGCCTCTTCGATTTGCCGCAGCAGTTCATCGTTCATGCCCGTAACCAGCGCCATGTCGACACCATGGGGGGCCTTCAAAGTTTTCATCGTTTCTTCCATGCGCTAGATTGTACCGCACCTCCGCAATACTGCATCTTCACACGCCGTAGGCGCCCCGCTTCGTGTCTGGCGCGAAGCGGCGATCCGGGAAGCTTCGGGCTACAGGATTACGGGGACGAGCGATCCGGGCGCGCAGCCGGTTGGCGCGGAAATCTCGTGGTAGCTTTCCGTGAGCGCAGTAGCGCCTTCCACGAGCGCGAGCTCGACCGAGCCCGCCCTGCGCGCAAGGTCTTCTGCACGTAGTTCGTCCGCGAGCGATCGCAGCCTAGCGGCGCGGGCGGCCTTGACCTCGGGCGGCACCTGGTCGCGCCGTGCGGCAGCGGGCGTGCCGATTCGCATCGAATACGGGAACACGTGGATCTTCGAGAACCTGCAGCGCCTCGCTATGTCGAGCGTCTCTGCGAACTCTTCTTCCGATTCGCCGGGGAAGCCGCAAATTATGTCCGTCGAAAGGGACAGGTCGGGAACTGCGCCGTACATGGAATCGACAAGCCCGCAGAAATCGTCGGCGGTATACGGCCGCGCCATCTCGCGCAGCACCTTCGTGCTGCCAGCCTGGAGCGGCAAGTGCAGATGGCGGCACAGCCTGCCGCCCGATTTGGCCATAAGGTCAATGAAGCCCTGGCTCACCGAATCGGGTTCCAGGCTGGAAGCCCGAATCCTTGCAGGTTGCCCGCCAGGCGGTGTGTTCTTGTCGATGAGTTCCAAGAGGGTTTCCACAAGGTTTTCGAGCTTGAAGTCGCCATCGCAATATGAACCCAGGTCGATTCCTGCAAGCACGAGCTCTTTCACGCCACGCATAAGGTAGCGTTCGCATTCGGCGAGCACATCGCGCGCAGGAACGCTCGCGGAGCGCCCGCGGGCCACGTGCACGATGCAGTACGTGCAGGCGCGGTTGCAGCCATCTTGCACCTTCACGCTCACGCGCGTGCGGAACCCTTCGCCGAGCCGCATCAGATCAGCGATTCTCCCGTCGCTCAGAGACGCCAGCAATTCCGCCCGTTGCACGACCGACACGCGCTCGTCGAGCGCCTTGTACGCTTCGGCGTTGATCGCGACTGCGCATCCGGTGACGACGACATCTGCTTTCGGCGCAGATTTCAAGGCATGACGCACCGCTTTGCGGGCCTTCTTGTCCGCCTCGCCCGTAACCGTGCACGTGTTCACGACTACGAGTTCGGCATCTTCTTCGTCGACCGCGACGCCGCCTTGCGCCATGAGCGCCGCCGCAATTGTGTCCGATTCGACCCGGTTTACCTTGCAGCCGAGGTTTACGACGCAGAACCTAGTTGAACGCATCGCGCAGTTTCTCGAGTGGCGAGCGCGATTCGGTGTAGCTGTCGCCTAGGTCCTTGGCCAGCTTTTCGAGCAAGTCACGCTGAGATTTCGTGAGCTTCTTGGGAATGACGACGCCCACGTGCACGTACAAGTCTCCGCGCAAATCGCTGCGGAACTTGGGCATGCCCTTGCCCTTCACGCGGATGACCTGGTCGTTTTGGCATCCCTCGGGAATGCGGACGTTCACCTTCTCGGCGGGCATGATCCCGTCTATCTCGATTTCCGCGCCGAGCGCAGCTTGGACCATCGACACCTTCGTTACGGCGTGCAAATGGTCGCCTTCGCGCTCGAAGAACTCGTGCGGCTCGATTCGGCAGGTCACGATAAGGTTGCCCGATGCCGCGCCGCGAAGCCCCGCTTCGCCGAACCCGGTCACGCGCAGCTGCTGCGCGTCTCGGATACCCGCAGGCACTTCCACCGTGACGCGCTGGCGGTCGGGGACGCGCCCTTGGCCCTCGCATTCCGGGCACGCGTTCTCGATCGTCTGGCCGGTGCCGCCGCACCTCGAGCAGGTCGACGTCGTGCGCATGTCGCCCAGGAACGTATGCTGAACGGTGTACACGCGGCCCGTTCCGTTGCACTCGGGGCACGTGGCCTCATGGCCGCCGGGCCCGAGCCCTGTGCCGCTGCAATCCTGGCAAGGCGCCAGGCGGTCGTACACGATCTCCTTCTTGGCGCCGACCGCGACTTCCTCGAGCTTGAGGCGCAACCCCACGCCCATGTCGCGACCTTCGCGCCGAGTCGTGGCGCCGCCGCCCATGCCGCTGAAAAACGAGCTGAAGATATCGCCCATTCCGCCGAAACCGCCGCCGAAGATGTCTTCGAAATCGACGTAACCGCCGCCGTAGGGGCTTCCGCCGCCAGCCGCTCCGGGCGTCGAGCCGGTGCGATCGTAATAGGCTCGCTTGTTCGGGTCGGAGAGCACGTCGTAGGCCTCGTTGAGCTCTTTGAACTCTTCCTCTGCATTCGGCGACTTGTTGACGTCGGGATGAAGCTTCCTCGCCTGCTTGCGGAATGCCTTTTTGATCTCGTCGTCGGTGGCATCTCGCGAAACACCGAGCACCTCGTACAGATCTTTGGCCATGATGTGTCGTTTCCTTTCGAGCGGGCGACGTGCTACTCGTCGCCGAGTGTCTTGCTTGCGATTCTAACGGCTGTGAGAGCCTTGGTGTAATCCATCCTCGTCGGGCCGATGACGGCGACGATGCCTCCCGCAGGGCCGATTCCGTAGCGGCAGGCCACGACCGAAACGCCCGAGAGCTGCTCGGTCTCGTTTTCCTTGCCGATACGCACTTGGGGCCCGTCTTCGGCTGCCGTGGCATCGAGCACGTGCAAAAGCACGGTATCGTCTTCGAGCACCTGCATAATCGGTAAAAGCGATTCGGTGTAGGCGAACTCGGGTTGCCGCATGAGAGACATGATCCCGAGCCTGCGCGGGTGCGACAGGTCGGGCGGTGTGACGATCGACAGGCAATCGGTGAATTCGGAAAGAGCCCTTGACGTGCGTTCGAGCAAATCATCGAGTTCACGTGCGGAATTGCGAAGCTTCTCCAGCTTCTCCGCAGTATCGGGATCGTCGGAAATGGCCCCCGAATCCACGAGCTCGTCGACGAAGGCGCGGTACCCGTAGTCGGTGGGAACGCGGCCGGCAGACGTATGCGGTTGCGAAATGTAACCTTCTTCCTCGAGCGCCGAAAGGTCGTTGCGCACGGTGGCAGAGCTCACGCCCAAACCATAATGTTCGGCAAGAGTGCGCGAGCCGACCGGCAGCGCACGCGCAACGTACTCTTCGATGAGAGCCGCCAAAACCTTTTGTCGCCTATCAGAAAGCACCCTACCGCTTGCCTTTCCGTTGGTAATCCAACGGACGTATTCTAGCAGCCATGACGGGCGGCTGCTAAGCAGCGTTACTCAAGCGTCATGAAAGGGCGCGGTGCAACCCACGCCTTTCGCTCCGCCTCACACTAGGCATGCACTGATTAAATCGTGAGCAGACGCGCATTTACCCGCATCCCGGCTGCGGCGTGACACTTCCCGTCAGACACGAAGTGTCATTTTTTTGGGTGGCACTTGCTTTTCAGCACTCCCTCCTCAAAAAATGACACTTCGTGTCTGACGGGAAGTGTCACGCGGTGGCGATGAAGGCGCGTCACGCGAGGTCGAGAAGCCGGCCGAAAAGGTCGTTGCCGCACAACCAGCCCTGCTTGGTGGGACGCCAGCGACCTCCCTCGTGCGCCAAATAGCCATCTGCGGCAAGCGATTCGATCTCCTGCACGGCATCGGGTAGATGCTTCGAAGCTTCGGCAAGCCGCTCGTCGGAAACGCCTCGCGCGAGCCGCATTCCCAGCATGAGGTCTTCCGCTTCCATCTGCGCGCGGTCGAGGTCGTCTGTCACTTCGCCATCGGTCACGCGCATGCGTCGGCTTTCGTTTTGGGTCATCGTGGCCGCGCTCAGGCCGATTCCCAGGTAAGGAACGCCGGTCCAGTAAGCGATGTTGTGGCGACATTCGTAGCCGGGTTTAGCGTAACTTGCCACTTCGTAACGCGAATAGCCCGCATCCGCAAGCAGTCCTGCGGCGAGCTCCATCTGCGCCGCTTCTGCGTCGTCGTCTGGTTCTTCCATGAGATTTGCGAGAACGAGCTGGTCGAAAGGAGTGTGCGGTTCGATCGAGAGCGGATACACGCTCACATGCGTCACGCCGAGACGCACCGCCTCGCGCACGGATTCCGCGAACGACTCGTCGCTTTGTCCCGGAATCCCGCACATGAGGTCGACGCTCACGTTCTCGAACCGATCATGCGCCGCTTCGACCGCTTCACGAGCCGATTGCGCGTCGTGTGCACGCCCGAGAACACCGAGCACTTCGTCGTCGAAGCTTTGGACGCCAATCGAAAGGCGGTTCACGCCGAGCGCCCAAACGTCGCGCACAAGACGCTCGTCGAGGCTTTCGGGATTGGCCTCCATCGTGAACTCAAGGCCATCTTTCGTGAGATCGCACGACACTGAAAGCCCGTAGAGCAGGCTCGAAAGACGTGAGGCGCCGATGTGGGTGGGCGTTCCGCCGCCGAGGTAGATCGTTTCTATGTCCCCCAGCTTGCCTTCCTTCGACGCCTTGCGTATGTCGAGAACCATACACTCGACATACTCGTCGATCCGCAGGTCTTCGCGCGCAACGGCGCTCGTCGCGAAATCGCAGTATCCGCAGCGCTTCACGCAAAACGGCATATGGAGGTATAGCGCTTTATAAGGATCGTGTGGCATAGTCGCTCAATTCGTCGAAAACCCGATTGAAATCTTCCAAACTCACGCATTCGTTGAACATGCCCCGTGCGCGCGCGGCGCCGGGAAGCCCCGTCACATACCAGGCGGCGTGCTTGCGCATGCGAACGATA
>JAFUBE010000164.1 GCA_017460365.1 Eggerthellaceae bacterium | reverse complement strand
GGCGGCGGATTCGACATGGAAGGTGCGCTCGCAGCGGGCGCGGCAGATCTCGGCGAGGCGCGTGGTGTTCGACGAGTTGCGCCCGCCGATGACGACCATGGCGTCTACTTCGCCGGCAAGCTTCTCGGCGGCGTCTTGGCGAAGGCGCGTGGCCGAGCAGATCGTGTTCTTCACTTCGGGCTCGATGCCCTGGGCGCGAATGGCTGCTACCACTTCGTCGAGGTTAGCGCGGCGCTGAGTCGTCTGCACGACCACGCCGACCGGGACGTGCAAGCCGGCCGGCAGGTCATCGGCCGACGATACGACGTCGACCTGCGCACCCGCGAGCTTCGCGTATGCGCACAGGCTTTCGACCTCGGGGTGACCCGCCTCGCCTACCACGATCACGCGGCACCCCTTGCCGGCCAGCTCGGCGGCGCTTTTCTGGGCGCGCGCCACATGCGGGCACGTGGCGTCGACGACCGCAAGCCCCCGGCGCTCGACGCGCTCGCGCACCTCGGGGGTTACCCCGTGGCTGCGGATGATGGCAATCCCCTCTTCGATGTCTTCGGGCTCGGCAACCACGCGCACGCCCTTGGCTTCCAAGTCGCGCACGACTTGGGGGTTGTGTATGAGCGGCCCGAGCGTGTGCACGCTATCCGCACCCTCGGCCGCTTCATGCGCCATGTCGAGCGCGCGCTGAACGCCATAGCATGCTCCGGCATGTTCCGCAAGGATCGCTCGCACGCTATTCCCCGCCTTCCGGCAATTGCGCAGATTTCGCCCGACGGGCCTCCACGAGCTCGCCCGTGGTGTGGTGCGCAACGGGATGCTGCGCGAACACCTCCGTGAAGTCTTTGTCCTCCGGGAAAAGCGCAACCATGTCGACCTGCTCGGGCGACACGTTGTTGAACATGGCGAAACACTCGCGAAGGGCGTACCATACGCAGCCGTCGAGGCGGTCGTCTTTGGGCAGGAAATCGAAGTCTTCGAGCAAGATGGGCTCGCCGAACTCGACCGTGATCTTCGGGAACCGAAGGCGTTCGCCCTTGCGCTTCACCTTGTCGACGTTGTGCACGGCCATCGGAACGATGGGGGCCTTGCCCATGCGCGCGATGAGCGCCGCGCCGCCGTGAACGTGCGGCTCCACGTTGCCCTTGCCGCGGCGCGTGCCCTCGGGCATGATGCCGACGACCTCGCCTGCCTTCAGCATGCGGGACGCGCGCTTCACGGCCGTGCGGTCGGCGGTGTCGCGCTTGATGGGAAACGCGCCAATGTGGGCGAAGATCCAGCCGAGCAGGGAATTTCTCTCGAACAGCGTATCGCGCGCGATGAAGCGCGGCCAGTAGCGCGGACGGATGCCCAGGTACATGAACACGACGTCGAGATACGACGTGTGGTTGCTGATGACGACCACGCCGCCCTGCTCGACGAGCGGGTAAAGCTTCTCGCGGTAGTCGACGCGATAGCGATAGAGCACTTTGCAGACGCCCGCCACCACGCCGACTATGATGCGCGCAGGTATGCGGCTGAAGCGCTTGGCGCCCGTGGAGTACTCGTCGACGCCGAAGGGGCGATCGAACAGCGCCTCGTATTTGCGTTGCTTGGTTTCCATGGGACGTATCTTAACGCATTGCGGGAGCATGGATCTTACCTGTAGCGCGCTCGTGAACAATGTGTGGTGTCGCGAGGAAGGATAACGAGGCGGTGCCAAGCAGGCTGGGAAACGTGTGGCGTGGCCTTGCGGCGCGTCGGGAAATATGTGGCGCGGCTCCGCCGCTTCTTGAGAATCCGCCGCTTGCGCGGCGGCGGCAAGCTCAAGAGCTTGCCCTACGGAGGGGTGCCGTGAAAGTAAGGTCATACCGCCCGGAGACGTTTTGCTATCCCGTCGGGCACGCGTCCCGCCAATGGGCGTCCCCCACCATGCGAGCGGAGAATTCTTAGGCAGCGGCGAAGCCGCGTCACTGCTTTCCAGCCGTGCCGGCGGTGCTTGGCCAACCGGCCCCGTAGGGCAAGCTCTTGAGCTTGCCGCCGCCGCGCAAGCGGCGGAGCCGCGTCACGCTTTTTCTCGGGCTAGGGCGCAGATTCGGGTTACCACCTCTTGCTGGGTGAGGTCGGAGGAATCGATGTGGACGGCGTCGGGCGCGGGAACGAGGGGCGAAGCGGCACGGCTCGAGTCGATCTCGTCGCGGCGGATGATGTCGGCGAGCACCTGGTCGTAATCGGTCGAACCCACGCCGCGCTGCTCGTTTTGCAGCACGCGGCGGCGGGCACGGGCCTCGTCGGAGGCGGTGAGGAACACCTTCAGCTCCGCATCGGGGAACACGACCGTGCCGATGTCGCGGCCTTCCACCACGTAGTCGCCGGCGCGGCCGATGCGCTGCTGCTGCGCCACGAGCGCTTCGCGAACGGCCGGCACCGCCGACACGGGCGACACCGCGCGGTCGATCTCGGCGGTTCGGATGGCGCTCGTCACGTCGTCGCCGGCGATCTTCACGCCGACAGGCGACGGATTGCCCGGTTCGTGCACGAATTCGATCTCGCATGTGCGCGCGATCTTCCCGAGCGCTTCCGCGTCGTCGAACGCAACGCCGTCGTGCAGCGCCCGCCAAGCGACCGAGCGGTACATGGCACCCGTATCTAGGCACGAAAAGCCAATCTCGCAGGCAACGTCTTTGGAAACGGTTGATTTACCGGCCCCGCTGGGACCGTCTATCGCGATGATCATTTGACAAGGCCTTCCATGTCGCGAAGGAAGTCGGGATAGCTCACGTTCACGCAGTCGAAGTCGGTGACTGTGACAGGCGTGTTGCCGACAAGGCCGACAAGCGACCAGGTCATCGCCAGGCGATGGTCGCCGCGCGAGTCGAGCACGAGGCCTTTAGGCACCTGGAAACCGGGCTGGCCCTCGATGAAGAGGTCGTCGCCTTCGGTCCAGGCGTCGATGCCGAGCTTGGTGAGCGTGTTCACGATGGCGTCGAGCCGGTCGGATTCCTTGGCGCGCAGTTCTTCGACGTTGCGGAACACCGTGAGCCCGCGCGCGTGCGCCGCCACCAACGAGAGCACCGGAACCTCGTCGACCAGGCTCGCGATCTTGTGGCCGGGAATCTCGCAGCCGTGCAGGCCCGCATCGTATGCGGCGGAAATGATGCCATAAGGCTCCTTGCCGGCCGAGCCCGTGCGGCGCGTGGTCACGTCGGCGCCCATGCGCTCGAGCGTTATCATGAAGCCCGTGCGCGCCGTGTTCAGGCTGACGTTCTCGATCTGGACCGCGCTGCCCGGTTTCATGACCGCCGCGCATGCGAGGTAAGCCGCCGAAGACGGGTCGCCCGGCACCTGCACCTCGCACGAGTGCATCTGCGCCGGCCCCACAACGCGCGCCGTGCGCTCGCCGGCGGTCGTTTCAACGCCGTATTCGGGCAGCATGAGCTCGGTGTGGTTGCGCGAAACGGACGGCTCGTTGATCTCAGTGACGCCGTCGGCGTACACGCCCGCGAGCAGAACCGCAGTCTTCAGCTGGGCCGATGCCATTGGCGAGTTGTACTTGATCGCCTTCAGGTCGCGGCAACCGCGTTCGGTGATCGGCAGCGTTTCGGCGCCTGCAGGCTCGAAGTTCACGCCCATCTTCATGAGGGGCGCAGTGATACGGCGCATGGGGCGCTTGGAAAGCGATTCGTCTCCCTCGATGCGCACCTCGATGTCCCATGGCGCGAGCACGCCCATGAGCAAGCGCGCCGTCGTGCCGGAGTTGGCGCAGTAAATGGGCCCGTCGGGCTGCCTGGGGCCGTCTGCGCCCCACCCCTCCACGCCGCCGGCCAAGCTGCCGTCGGGCTGCTTCTCGAGCGATACCTTCGCACCGAGCGCCTGCACGGCCTCGATGGAAGCGCGCACGTCTGCCGAGTCGAGCACTCCGAGCAGGCGCGACGTACCCTCGGCCATAGCCGAGAACAGAATGGCGCGATGCGAGATCGACTTGTCGCCCGGAACGGTTATCGTACCGTCGAGCGGCCCTGCGAGCGGGCGAATTACCTGGGAGTTTTCGCTAGACATTGATGTGCTCCTTCGGGTTGAGCGGCGCGAACGAGACTGCATAGCCAGCGCCTATGAGCTTGGCGGACAACTGGCCGACATCGCCCTCGTCGGTGAGGATCATCGACAGGAACGCGCGGTCCTCGGTGACGTGGTCGATTTCGATCGATTGGATGTTGCACCCGGCCTCGCTGGCGATGGCGGTCGCCTCTGCCACGGCTCCGGGATGGTTCGAAATGGGAATGCGCACCTCGAGCAATTTCTCGGACGAAGGCACCCATGCGACCGGCAGGGCACGACGCATGTCGGCGGCGTCTTTCAGAAGCGCAGTCATCTTCACGCGGTCGCCCGATTCAAGAGCGTCGACGAACTGGCCGAGTATCGACTGCATTTCAGAAAGCCCATCGCGCACTTCGTCGGCGTTGTCGAACGCAATGCCGCACCACAGCTCGGGCGAGCCGGCCGCGATGCGCGTGGTGTCTTTGAACCCGCCCGCGGCGAGCCGCATGATGTTACTCTGGTCGTCGGCTGCACGCGACGCGAGCGTGACCAGCGACGACGCCACGAAATGCGGCACGTGGCTGACCACGGCGATTGCGCGGTCGTGACTCTCGCGCGGGATGACGATGACGCGCGCGCCGAGCCCGGTGATGAACTCGTGCAGCGCGGGGATGTGCTCAGACGGCGTGTCCTCGTCGGGGCACAAGATCCAGTACGCGCCTTCGAACAGGTCGTCGCGCGCGCCGTCGATGCCGTTCACCTCGGAACCCGCCATGGGGTGGCCCGGCACGAAGTTCTCGGGCGAGGCAAGCAGATCATCGGCCATTCCGGTGATACGGCCTTTCGTCGACGACGTGTCGGTGACGACGCCCGCATAGCCGCTTTCGGCAATGGCTCGCAGATACGGCTCGTCGGCGTCGACCGGCGTGGCTAGGATGACGAGGTCGAAGTCGCCAGCCAGGCGTTGCTTGAAGACGGGATCGTCGGCGTCGACCGCTTCGTCGACAAGCAGCTTCGCAAGCGCCACCTCGCGCGTACGCGCATCGGTCTCGATGCCGGTTATACGAACATCGGGCCATGCCTTCCGCACCGCCCCGGCGACCGAGCCCCCGATGAGGCCGAGCCCGATTATTCCAACATGGGTGAACACGAATCCTCCTAGCGTTTCGCTTAGCGACATTCTAGCATGCCCGAAAAGCGCCGACGCAGCCGAGGTGACCACGCACCGAGGTCAATGTCGTCGCCCCGCCTGCCGCCGGCCCCGAACCGGGGCACCGCCGCAGACTGCCCCACTTACTGCCAGACCCAAAGTGGGGCACTCGGCGGAAAAGCCCCACTTTGGGTCTGGCAGT
>JAFUBE010000163.1 GCA_017460365.1 Eggerthellaceae bacterium | reverse complement strand
GACAGATCGTGTCTGACGGGAAGTGTCACACGGTGGCGTTGGGGCTTTGGGGAAGGGCCTGTGCGAGAGGGGTGCCCAGGGCGTAGATCGGGCGTTATCGGGCAAGATGGAGCGTCTGTTAAAGGAGTGCCTCTTCGTCGGGGGCATGCCTAAAGCAGTCGATGCGGGAGCCGTTCGGCGTGTTTCGCGTTCCAATGCCCTTCGCATATCGCTGTTGACCCTGTCATCCGTTGGATAAATTGGTAATGCCGCGGGACAAATCGGGTGGAAACGTAGTATAAGTATTGTATCGAACGGTGCGCTGCGTAACGCAAGGGTCGTGGCGATGCGCGCTCGCATTCTACAAGGTCAACCGAAGGAGGAACCATGGCTGACAATCTGGAAATCACGAGGGGGGGGGCGACGTAAAAGCCATCCAACCTGCGGATAACGAGCAGGGTTGGAATCTCTCGCGCCGTGGCTTTCTCGGCGCCGGGGCGCTTTTGGGCCTAGCCGCTATGGCGCACCCGACGGAGCGCGCGTTCGCGTGGAGCTCGTGGACGAACGCGACCTCGGGCATGTTGAAGAAGATCGGCATGGGCGACTGCGTCCACGAGGATCTCGTGCAGATCTCCTATGCGCGTATAGTGCGCAGATACGATGGTAAAACCTCTCCGGAATCGCTTCTGAACCCCTGGGCGGGAAAAATCGATAGCAAAGACGCGCATTACGCGACGATCGCCGGAGACAGAGTATACGCAGGCAAGGATAAGACGTTCGAAAGCGCGGACAAGCTCGCGGAGCTGCTCTACCGCGAGAACCTCGCCTACCTGCGCATCGGCTCGTTCTGGAACGATGCGGCAGCCAACGAGCTGAAGGATTTCACCTACTCGTGTGCCCGCCCCAACAACATCCCGAAGTTCTCGGGCAGCACGTACCAAGGCGCATGGGATGTGGGCACGCACATTCGGGAGACGAGCGTAGCGAACAAGAACTCGATGATGACCCGAGGCCTCGACGCGCTCGTCCAGTTCACGATGAACGACCGCAACAATTTCATCCACGGCATGCTGACGTCGCAGGCCGACCTTTCGAAGCATCTCACGCAAGAAGAGGTCAAGCGCTACGCGCTGCAGTGGCTCAGCGTCGCCTACGAGTCCGCGCGCACGGGCAAGGTGTCGGCGACGAGCGACGGTAGGAAGCAGATCAGCAACGGCAAAGAGATCGAGCTGGACGAAGCCACGGGCCTCAAGCGGGCCCAGCAGATCTTCGAAGGATTCATCGACACCTACGCCCAGCTCGCCGACGAAGATAACAACGATTTGTCCGAGGACGAGAAATTCGGCATGAACGTCTCGCTGCAGGTGGGCTCGTCGGAAGCGTCGATTCCGCTGCCGCACCGCAGGCTGCGCCTGCGCGCGCTCGGCATGCTGTGCCACACGCTCGAAGACGTCTGGTGCCCTGCCCACACGTGCCGCGCGTACCGCACCATCGACGGCAAGAAATACCCCATCCTCGCGTTCAGCAACTACAAGCTGCAGAACGGCGACAAGGCGCCGATGTTCGGTTACCACATCCCGTTCGACCGCTACGCCATCTCCGACGTGAACAACTCACCTGCCAACTGGCGCGAGGCGTTCACGCGGGGAATCAAGAAAACAGCCTATGTAGGCACCGAAACGCTCGGAAACGCACTCAGCTACTCGATGAACGACATCGAGAACGCGCATACCCTCTTCAACACGCTCGGCATGAACGAGACCATCGAGTGCATCACCAAGCTGTTCGACTTCATGTACAAGGGAACCGCTTGGGATGACGGCGTGCGCAAGTGGGTCGACGAAGAAGTCATGCCCACCTATTTCAACGCCGGCGATTCCTATATCTGCGACGCGGGTCGCCGCAGCCTACACACACCCACGTACCTCATGGCCCCCATACAGGCGATGAAGCGGGCGTATAACAAGGCGGGCCTGTCGGAAAACTACAAAGAGGCTCTCGGGCGGGCGCAGAGCTACGACGACTGGCAGCGGGGCGCCCACCTCTTCTATTCGGGAAAGTACAACACGGGTAAGTCGAAAGCCATTCCCTCAGCCGGGGAAAACGATCCCTATTCGCCCGATACAACAGGCGAAAGCTTGCTAGAGGCGCTCGTGGAGACGCTGCACAAGGGCTATAGCAGCCTGAAAACCGAGAAGGAGGCGTATGACCTGCTCGCGAAGATCGGGGCCAACGGATGCTACGGGATGGTGACCGCGCTCGGCAGGGTGAGCGGCATGCTGCAGGAATTCAGCATCGAGCTTACCGGGAAGCTCCGCTCAAACGATGACGCGTACATGAAGAAGATCAGCGACTTGCGCGATTTCTACGGGGCGGGCCTGAGGGGTGGCGTGAAGCTCGCCACGCAATCGTCGAAGGCGCCGGGGCTTCTCACGGCGGGCGTCGCCTACGCCGATGATGGCAGCACCGGCGGTGGCGATTTCTTCACGACTTCGAACATGGCGCTCGAGGACTACGTGAGCTACGACGACGGCTCCTACTCGATAGCCGTGCGCGACATGGACTCGCTCGACACGATGGTCATGCTCGTCCCTGCGGACACGCCCGGCAAGGAAAAGCTGAACGAGGGCGTGGCGAACCTGACCATTTCGTACACCGCCGATACGGAATTCAGGGACGACCCCGATTGCTGTTACATCGTGAGCGAGATCGATGCCTCCAGTATGGACGAGGGCGTGGTCCGGGTCACGGGCACGGTGAAGGCGGTGTCGGCCGACAAG
>JAFUBE010000019.1 GCA_017460365.1 Eggerthellaceae bacterium | reverse complement strand
CCGGCCATGAGCGCGGGGATGAGCCCGAACGCGTTCTCGGCTTTCAGGATGGCAACTTCTAGCTCGCCGTCGCGCGCGTCGGAGCCGTGCGTGAGCGGGATGTCGAATTGGATGCGGGGGAAGTTAACGAGCAAGATGCCGAGGCCCTCGCATTCGACGACCTGACCGTCGACCACCAGGCGAATGTGCGATTTTTGGGGCGTGACGTTCGCGACCGCCGCCTGGAAGTACGCAAGCGGGCCGAGCGTGCGCTTCGCCGGCTTCGCATCGTGCATGATCTTCGCGTCGTACCCGGCGCCCGCCATGATGGAGAAACCGAACGACTGCCCGCCGGCCTCGATCTCGCCCAAATCGAAGTCGAGCGCCTGCATCTCGCGCGTCATCTTCGCGAGAGCATGAGGCTCGATCGGCGATTTCAAGTTGGTTGCGAGCAAGTTTCCCGTGCCGGCGGGGAAGGGGAGGATGGGAATTCCCGTTCCAAGAAGCGAATACGAGATTGCGGCGATCGTCCCGTCGCCTCCCGCTGCCACGACGGCGTCGAACTTCTCGACGTCGCCGAGCAGGGACGAGATTGCGGTCGTTCCGTCGGTGCAGCGCATGCAAAGCTCGTCGCCATCTGCGGCCACGAGGCGCATGAAGTCGTAAATCGCCCCGTCGTTGTAACCGGAAGACAGGTTGTTGATGACGAGCAGCTTCACATGCGCCTTCGTTCTTAGGGACTTGGCTGTATATGATGTATGATGGTACCTCATACACGATGACGCAAGGTGGAGAATTACCGCATGTACATAGCTTCCCAAGCTGATCTCGAGGCCTTCGTTGAACGGGCGAGGACGTCGAGTATCCTGGCTATCGATACCGAGTTCCTGCGCGAGAAGACGTATTACCCGAAACTGTGCCTCCTACAGATGGCCACAGATGACGAGGTCGTCATCATCGACCCGTTCGAGGTCGACGACTTGGCGGCTTTGAGGCTGGTCCTCGAGGACGACGACGTGGTGAAGGTGTTCCATGCGGGCCACCAGGATATCGAGATCCTCATCTACGACGGCGGCTGCGTGCCGCGCCCGATCTGCGACACGCAGGTCGCGGCTGCCCTGCTCGGCCAGACCCAGCAAGTGGGGTACGCCGCGCTCGTGCATTCCGTGTGCGGCGTGAAGCTGAAGAAGACCGACTCGTTCACCGATTGGTCGGCGCGCCCGCTATCGGAATCCCAGCTCGAATACGCAGCCGACGACGTGGTGTACCTGCCGAAGATGTACGCCGCCATGACCGAGCAGCTCGAGGAGAAGGGCCGGCTCCACTGGCTCGACGTTGAATTCGAAGAGATGATGAAACCCGAGTCGTACATTCCCGACGAGCAAGACCGATGGCGCCGGCTCAAGCATATCGGGCAGCTGTCGTGCCGCCAGATGGCAGCCGCGCGCGAGATGGCGGCGTGGCGCGAGATCGAGGCGCGCAAGCGCAACGTGCCGAGGCGCTGGGTGCTCACCGACGAGCAGATCGTCGAATCGTGCAGGCGCGAGCCGCGTTCGATAGACGACCTGTTCATGGTGCGCGGCATCCGGGAGCGCCTGACGACGCGCGATGCGCGCGCGGTCATCGAGCTCGTGCGCTCGGCGCTCGATTCGGCGCCCGACACCTGGCCGCAGCTCCCGTCGACCGGGCGCAACGAGCCGAACGTCGACATAGAGGTCGAGATGCTGCTGGCGATCGTGCGCATGCGCGCGAGGGAGAACAACATCGCGCTTCCCACGTTGGCGAGCTCGGCCGACCTGACCGCGATAGCGCGCGGCCACCGTGACGACATCGACCTGTTGAAGGGCTGGCGCAAGGAACTCGTGGGCGACGAGCTCGTGGAGTTCCTCGAAGGCAGGACCGCGCTTCGCATCGAGGACGGCAAGCCGGTCGTGAAGCCCCTTACCTGATGGTGACAGGCTGGTTACGCAAAGGAAAACCTACCAGCCGACCGTTATAATCGACGTGAGAGACGACATGCGAAAGGAAGAGGCATGAGCTATTGGATGCTTATCATCGTGACGCTCGTAATCGGCATGGCGGCGTCGGGATACGTTAACTCCCAGTTGAAGAAATACCAGAACGTGCCGTCCCAGAGCGGACTCACGGGCCGCCAGGCGGCTGAGCAGATGCTGCGCGACAACGGCGTGGTCGGCGTTACCGTGTCCCGCGGCGCCGAAGGGCAGGATCATTTCGACCCGCGCACGAACTCGATCGCGCTCTCCCCGAGCGTGTACGACCACTCGTCGG
>JAFUBE010000162.1 GCA_017460365.1 Eggerthellaceae bacterium | reverse complement strand
TGTCGCCGTTGCGGCGGGCCTCGTCTGCTACGCCATGCTTTTCGGCACGTCACTCGGCGTGCTCGAGGGCGCTGCGAACGACGCGCTCTTCTATGCGGCCGGCATCTTCTACGGCATAAGCATCGGCATGGCGCTGCCGGTGAACCAGACCGTGGCGGTGAAGAACTCGCCATCAGAGCGATGGGGTGCCGCGACCGGCTTGTTCCTGCTGCTCATGGATGTCGGCATCGGGTTCGCATCGGTCGTGTGGGGAATCACCAACGACGCCTTCGGCTTCAGCTTCACGCTCGTCTGCGTGATGGCGTGCATCGCGGCCTCGCTTATAGTGGCGTACGTCGCCTACCCGCCCTTCGCGAAGCGGAAGGCCGGCTAGATGCATCGGATGAAGGCGCCGAAGAGCTCGTGTCGCCGGAAGGGAAGAGCTTGAGCTTCACGTTGAACATAGCCGAGCGCGAGCTCGAGCCATTCGGGCGCGTCGTGCGCGCATGCGAGGGCAATCCCCGGATCGGCGAGGTTCGGCACTTCCTGAACGCGGCGACAGGCGACGGCCTGGCCACCGTGTACGTGTGCGATAGCGCAGCCGACGTCATGGCGGCGCATCAGGCCGGCTGCCTCGCCGTATACGTGGACCCCGGCTCCGACGAGCCCGCCCCCGGTGCCGTGCTGTCGGTTCTCGGGGGAGAGGAGGCGTCCATCGTCTTCGACGCGCTGCTCGACGTCGCCCACCGTTTCAGCGAGTGGGAACGTTCGATGGACATGCTGCGACTGTCTGGTTCCACATTGCAGGAGCTCCTCGACATAAGCGCGCCGTTCCTGTTGAACCATGTCGTCGTGCTCGATCCGGCTCTCAAGCTCATCGCGTACACGAAAGCCGTGCCGTGCGACGACCCGATAACCGTCGAGCTCATAGAACACGGTTACCACACCGAGGGGAACATCTCGAAGTTCAAGCTTCACAGGCGCTTCAAGTCGTGGGCGGAAGACGAAGGGCTCGTCATCAACGACACGCGCACCATCTGCAAGTACACCACCATCGTCAAGTCGTTCAAGTCCCGCACGTCGTTTTCGCTCATAGCGGTCATGATGTGCAACGTCTCTGATGACATCGATTACCTCGCCGACGTGTTCGGCATGTTCGCCGAGCGCGTCTCCTACTATGCGCAGCGAGACTATCCCGACGACAAGCCCGCGGGAATCGTCGCCGACACGTTTTTGAAGGACCTGATATGCGGTTCGCTTGACGAAGCAGCTGTGGAAGAGCGGAGCAGGTTTGCCGGCATTCCCGAAACCGGCGTCTTCTGCGTTTTCTATCTCGAGGCGGGTGACGAGGCCATGCCGAGCCCGCGCTTGCTCTCCGATGTGTCGCTCGCGGTGGCGCCCGCGAAGACGCTTCTCGTAGATGATGCCGTCGTCGTGCTGTGCTTCAACTGCGTGCATGACTCATGTGCGACGTGCGCGTCATGTAGCGGGTGCAGCCGCATACACACGAGCAGTTCGAAGCGCCTGCAAGGGCTGCTCGAGAAGTACGGGCTGACGTGCGGGCGCAGCTCCCATTTCACGCAGCTGGCTCAGGCCAAGACGGCGTACATGCAGGCGCGCGAGGCCCATGCTCTCAGCAAGCGCGAGAGCCTGCGCAAGCGCGGCCAAGCCATGAACGCATGGAGCTGCATCTTCCCGTTCGATGACTACACGGCTGAATATTTGGTCGGGCAGATGCCTGAACATGCCGGAGAGCTGCTGTCGTTGACGCGCGCGGGTGCTCTTCTCGAGGCGATCGAGCGTCAAGATGCGCAGTCCCATATGAACAACTACGAGTTCCTGCATGCATATCTCGTGTACGAGCGGCGTACGGCCACCGTGGCCGAGCAGATGCACATGCACCGCAACAACGTCGGTTACCGCATCCGCCGCATCGAGGAACTGTTCGGAATCGATGTCGCCGACGCGCGTTTGAGGCAGGACTTGCTGCTGGCCTACCGTCTCCGCAACGCTGTTGTGCCGAATGCACAAAGGCAGGGGCGAACAAACGTGGAGCAAGCCCAATGACCCTTCTTCTCCGGTGCTTATGATTGAACTTGCTAGGCCAATCATAAACGAGGGAGATGATGTGTTCATGGACATGAAACAATGGGTGAAAGACCAGATAGCGGCACCGGTGAAGAAACCGCTGCCTGTGCTTACGTTCCCAGCTGCCGAGATGATGGGGATAACGACCAATGAGCTCATCTATTCGGCGGACCTTCAGGCCGATGCCATGGCCTATATCCACGACCATGTCGATATGGCAGCCGTGCTCGCCTTCATGGACCTCTCGGTCGAGGCCGAGGCCTTCGGCAGCGACATTCGCTACAGCGACAACGAGGTCCCTACCGTCGTGGGCTCGATTATCGACGAGGACAGCAATGTCGACCTGCTGCAGGTTCCCGACCCCCGTGACGGGCGCACGGGCGTGTGCATCGAGGGCGTGCGGCTCATCGCCGAGAAGGTCAACGACAAGCCGGTGATTGCCGGCA
>JAFUBE010000018.1 GCA_017460365.1 Eggerthellaceae bacterium | reverse complement strand
GATGAGGCACTCGGCCATGAGCGACTTGCCGAGCCCTGGCGCGCCGTGGATGAGCATACCCGACGGCGTCTTGGCGCCCGCGGCCTTGTACGCGTCGAGGTTCCGCAGGATATCGGCGGTCTGCTCGAGCTCCCTCTTGATCCCCGCGTAGCCGATTATGCGGTCGAATTCCTTCATGTCGGTCTCCTATCTCCCTAGATGAACACGATTCCCAGCTCGCTCGAGTCGAGCCCGTACTCCTCCTCGAAGCCCTGCATGATACAGGCGAGCCTGTCGCGGTAGGACTCGTCCTCGTTCCATGCCCTCGACGCGACCTTGTACAGCCGCCGCACCTCGCCCGTGCGCTCGGCCTGCGTGCCGCGCACGTCGAGCACGCGGGCTATGTCCTTGCGGATCTCGGACTCGTAGTGGCGCACGCCGACCCAGCCGCCGGGGTTGCCGCGCACGTTGCCGTGCTTGATACGGTGCATCAGCAGCAGCTGGAACGCGAGGTAGGCGATCGAGGCGCGGGCGAGCTCGAGTTCGGCGGGTTCCATGTCGCAGAAGCAGCCGTCGGGCTCGCAGCACGTCATGACCTCCGGCCCGAAGCCGAGCGCGTCCATCGCCGCCTCGACGATCTCGTCGATGGTCAGCTCGCGCTCGCTCTGCTTGTTCGCGTTCTCGTCCATGCTCTAGCCTTCCCTCTTCGCCTGCCTATGTTTTGAAGAGTACTGGAAAACCGGTTTCCAAAAGGTCTATGTATGGACCTTATGAATACGATAGGCATCCGTGTTATTCGCGCTCGTCGGCGGTTTCCATGAGCGGCGCGAGGTCGACGGTCCTCATGTTCACCAGGACCCGGCCCTCTTCTCCGACGAGCACCACGAGCTGGTGCCTCAGGATCTCGCCATCCACCCTCTGCCAACCGTAGCAGCCCTGGTTGTATATCGCCTCGGCGACCATCTGGGCCGCCTTGAACTCGCCGGAAACCTCGGCCTCCATCTCGGCGAACTCCTTCATGGCGAAGGCCAGGTAGACGAGCTCCCTCGGCACGGCGCCCTCATCGGCGTGTGCCTTGAAGTCCCCGAACGCGAAGGATGCCATGTCCCTGAACAACTCGTCGTCGAACTGGCCTCGCTCGGCGAGGCGGATGAGGTCCCGCCACCAGCCTTCATGGCTATAGCGTTCCAGCTCCCTCTCGTAGCGCCCGATCCTGTTCGCCGACATGGTGATCTCTATGCTGAGCTTGCGGTCTTCCGCCCCTGTGTTGCCCATCGTTGCCTTCCTTCCTTCGTCGTTACACGACCATGCCGTGCCTCTCAGCCAGGGCCCGTTCGATCTTGCGGGCCTCATTGCGGTATTCGGCGTCCTTGGCCCGCACGCCCGCCGCGTGGTGGTGGAGCCGGAACGCCTCGTTCTCGTCGACCCCGAGCAGGGCGGAGTACTCGCGGCGCACCTCCCGGTTGACCCGGAGGTACTCGCCGAACTGCTCGTGGCGGTCGAGGCCGGCGGCCTCGCAGCGCTGCTTCACGACCAAGAGCAGGCAGGCCCGGACGAACGTGGCCCGGGCGATCTCGGAGACCCCGCCGCCCTCGCAGCCGAGCCCGACCGACCCCCTC
>JAFUBE010000161.1 GCA_017460365.1 Eggerthellaceae bacterium | reverse complement strand
GTCTTCCTCAAAAAATGACACTTCGTGTCTGACGAGAAGTGTCACGCCGCGCACGGGTTGGGAGCAAAGACGCGTTTCCAAAAGGCATACTTTTGGAATCCTGATCGCCCGATGCGCCGTAAGGCGCATAATGGTGGCAACGTTAAGGGTCGGGGTGCAATCGCCGTTCGGCGTTTGGGCGCCGCTGTTAACGGGAAGGAGCGGCACATGGAAATCAGCACCAGCATCGAGGGCAGCAAAGCCACGATCACGATTAAAGGCAAGCTCACCGTGCAGGTGGCACCCGAGTTGAGCTCGGCGGTCGACGGGCTTCCCATAGCGGTCTGCGACCTCGACCTCGACCTCACCGACGTTACCTACATCGCTTCTGCGGGTTTGCGCGCGCTCATGGCAACGGACAAACTGACGGTAATGCGCGGCGGTCGCATGCGTTTGGTTTGTCCGCGTGAGGAAGTGATGGAGACTCTCGAAATGACCGGCCTTTCGGAGGTCTTCGCCATCGAACGGTAAGGGGTATCATGTCGGAAAGGACATGGTGATCGCCGCGACCGCACAGCGGTGCAATCGGAGGCCGGGATGAACCGTAAAAAGACTCGCATATTGCGTTGGAGGGGTGTGCTTGGGGATAGCCCTCGAATGCTGCGCATCATGGTGGCCATCGTGCTTGCGGTGGCGGGCGCCGCCCTCACCTTCACGCAGCTTGGCTTCGTGGCTATCGAAACGTCTGATGGTTCGGTCGGTTACATTGTCGTCTTGCTGCAGGTCGTGGCCCTCGGTGCGCTTTTGCTCGGTACGCTTCCCGGTGTGGCGCTCGGCATTGTAGCCGGCGGCGTCTTGTTCTTGCATGCGCGGGTTTTGCCCCTCGACCCTTATGAGCTGTCGTTCATCACGCCGCTGACCTCGGTCATCATGTTCGGAGTCACTGGCTTTCTTTTGGGCATCATGTTCGCAATTGCGCTCAGGAACGATCCTTCACGGTTCAAACGGGTGCTCTACATCGTTATCGTCTGCGTAATCGTGTCGGTGTTGTACGGGGTCGGCTTCATCGTCAACGTGGGGATTTCGCTGGGCGCGGAGATTTCTGCAACCATGGGGCCCGATGCCCCTACCGATGTCGTTCAAAATATGGCGCAAGCTACCGTCCGCCAGCTCGGCAACATGACCGTGCAGATATGGGGAACGGGGCTGCTCATGGTCGTCCTCTGCGCCGTGGGCGATTTGCTGGCGTGCAAGGTGCGGGCGAACCGGGGCGCTTTGGGGCTGCGCACGGTGTTCGGGGCTTGGCTCGGTGTCACGGTGGCGCTTGCGTTCATGGTCATGTCGGCTGTCAGTTTCGCCGTTACCACCGTCGACGAGGTGTGGGACGCACAGCTGAACATGGGAAGCGATGCGTCGTACATTCTCGAGCAGCTCGACGAAACGGGGGAACGCTCGAAGATGTTCGATGCGTTCGCTGCTAAGACGGGCTTCGACATGGATGCACTCGAAGACGAGGATTACGAAAACCTCATGGGCGCCATCAGCTCGAACGACCTGTTAAGCGGCTATGCGGTCGCCGATCATGGAACTATGGTCGTGTTATACGACGGTGAGATATTCATGTCGAACGACGCGGGGGTCGAATCTGGCATCACGGCGGACGAGGCGTTTGGAGAAGACGAGCGCGAGGCGATAGAGAAGAGCATCCAAGATGGGTATGTGCAGCGCGTCGTTCGCGGCGTTTCTGCGCGGGATTACAAAAATGCCAGCGAGGGGGGTGAAGT
>JAFUBE010000160.1 GCA_017460365.1 Eggerthellaceae bacterium | reverse complement strand
TCCGCCACGCGTCATCTGACACCTGGCGCAGGACGATAGAGGGCTCCCGATGCCTCTCAACGCAAGGTGACAGATAACGCCTGCCGTAAAGTGTCACCCGTCCGTCATGCTGGTGGAGTGTGGAGATACGTCGACGTTTGTTGACTCGGCATGGTGCCGCTGGTAAAGTGCTTCCTTGCGTCTTTGGGCGCACGCACAGATGGCACGTTCCACCCATACGTGTCGTCGTGTTGGGAAAATGTTCAAGTGAGCAAGGAGAACGTTTATGTACGCAGTAGTTAAAACGGGTGGAAAGCAGTACCGCGTCGCACCGGGCGACGTGATCGCGATCGAGAAGCTCCCCGTCGAGATTGGCGACGAGGTGGAGCTGCCGGTCATCTTCGTCGCCGACGGCGACAAGATTGAGGCCGATCCTGAGAAGGCTGCTTCCACGAAGGTCATCGCGAAGGTCCTCGACCAGTTCAAGGACAAGAAGCAGCTCGTCTTCAAGTTCAAGAAGCGCAAGGGCTACAAGAAGCTGCGGGGTCATCGCCAGCAGCTCACGCGCGTGCGCGTCATCCAGGTTGGCGACGAGAAGTGGACGAAGCCGGCGAAGGCCGACAAGGTTGAGCAGGCCGACGAAGCCGCTTCCGAGGAATAGTAGAGGGAGGCTGATATCTTATGGCACATAAGAAGGGTCTTGGTTCATCCCGTAACGGCCGCGATTCCCACGCGCAGCGACTCGGTGTGAAAAAGTTCGCCGGCGAGTACGTGCGCGCAGGCAACATCATCGTGCGTCAGCGTGGCACGAAGTTCCATCCGGGCGACAACGTGGGCCGTGGCAAGGACGACACCCTGTTCGCGAAGTGCGACGGGCACCTGGTGTTCACCAAGGGTGAGAAGCGCCGCATCCACGTGCGTCCAATCGAAGAGGCCGAGGCGTAAGTCGCGGTTTCGACGAGACTGCAAGTCGAGCGCCCTCTGGCTGTCCAGGGGGCGTTTTTTGTAGGAGTCAGAGAATGTTTATCGATAAAGTCAACATTCATGTGAAAGGCGGCGACGGCGGGGCCGGGTGCATGTCGTTTAGGCGCGAGGCGCACGTGCCCAAAGGCGGGCCGGACGGCGGCGATGGCGGGCACGGCGGCGATGTCATCGTGCGTGCCGACGCGCGCGTGTCGTCGCTGATCGACTATCGCTTCAAGCACCATTTCAAAGCCCAGCGCGGAACGCATGGCAAAGGCAGTCGCATGCATGGCGCCCGCGGGGAAGACCTCGTGCTGAAAGTGCCGGTGGGCACGGTGGTGCGCGAATACGACGAGACGACGAAGGAGACAGGCGAGCTTTTGGCCGACCTCACGCATGACGGCGAGCAGGTCATCGTGATGCCGGGTGGCGTCGGCGGCCGCGGCAACATCCACTTCGTCACGTCGACGCGGCGGGCTCCTGCGTTCGCCGAGCTGGGAGAGCCCGCCGGCGAGGGTTGGATCCAGCTGGAGATGAAGCTCATGGCCGATGCGGCGCTCGTGGGCATGCCGTCGGCGGGCAAGTCGTCGTTGATCGCGAAGATGAGCGCGGCGCGCCCGAAGATCGCCGACTACCCGTTCACCACGCTCGTGCCGAACCTGGGCGTCGCGCTCACGGCCGACGATTACAGTTTCGTCGTGGCCGACATCCCCGGGCTCATCGAGGGCGCGCACGCCGGCCGCGGGCTCGGGCACGAATTTCTGCGCCACATCGAGCGCACCGCGCTCATCGTGCACATCGTCGACCTCACCGGCGACTGGGAGGGGCGTGATCCGCTCAACGATTACGACATCATCAACCGGGAGTTGGCGCTGTACGCCGACGAGCTGGGGAAACGCCCGAGCATCGTGGTGGCGAACAAGATCGATATGCCCGGCACGGAAGAGGTGTGCGCCAAGCTCGCCGAGCGCGTGCGCGCCGATTCGATAGCAGCTGCGGGCGGTGACGAATTCGCCGACAGTCCCATCGACCCGAAGCTCTACGAGATCAGCGCGCTCACCGGCAAGGGCGTGGACAGCTTGAAGAACGCCATCGGCGCGAAGGTGCGCGAGCTGCGCGAGGCGGCGGCTGCAGAAGCCGCGAGCGACGTGTCGTTCGACTACGTGTGGGAGCACAAGCGCGAAGCGCGCGATGCGGCGTTCACGGTCGTGCAGCTGTCGGAAGGCGTGTTCCGCGTGGCCGGCCCACGCGTCGAGCGCATGATCGTGCAGACCGACTGGGAAAACGAGGAAGCCATCGCCTTCAAGCAGCACCGCATGAAGCGCATGGGCGTCGACCGCGCGCTCGAGGAAGCGGGCGCGCGAGACGGCGACGAGATTCGCATCGTCGGCTACGCCTTCGATTTCGAAAGCGCCCGCACCCACGAAGACATGTTCGACGAGCTGGAAGATTAGCGGCCGTTCGGGTGC
>JAFUBE010000159.1 GCA_017460365.1 Eggerthellaceae bacterium | reverse complement strand
TTCTTGGCCTTGAGCTGAGCGTAGGCGCGCTCTATCTCCGCCGCGGTAATCTTGTTGAGCTTCTTCTTGCCGATGTAGGGCTCGATGGCCTTCAGGCGTGCGCGGTAGTTCTTTATGGTCGACTCGCTGACCTTGCCCGACGTCTGGCGCGCCTCCAGCCACGTTTCGATGAACTCCGAGAGCGTGACCTTGCCGGCGTCGATCGCGAGGCCGTCCTCGTGCTGCCGGCGGATCTCGTCGCGCACCTTCTTGGCCTCGGCCTTCGTGCCGCGCACGACGCGCTGAACGCGCTGGCGCCCGCCTGCCGCCGTGCCGAAGGAGACGCTGACGCGCCAGCAGTTGGGGATGGGCTTGCCGTCTTTGTCCTTCATCTGGTAGATGCTTCCGTCGCCTTTGACGTTGCTTGCCATTTCATATCACCTTCCTTCCCGGCAATGTCGGTTCCACCTGTTGGGATCTATTCCAATCCGCCCTTTCGGGCGGGGATGGCCGTGGTCTGGGAGTACCACTTGCGCACCGACGCCTCGTACTCCTCGCCGATGATGCGTATAGCGTCTTCGACAGGCACGTTGTCCATGGCGAGCGCCATCGCAGTGGCGCGCCGCTGGTTGGACGCGACCGTCTTGCAGGTGTCGGAGTACACCTCCCGGGGCTTGCGGCCGCGCAGGTCGCGCACGAGCACGGGCGAGCCGCACACGGGGCACAGCGCCACCTTGCCGTCGAGGGCGAGATCCACCGCCAGGTCGTACATCTGCTCGAACCACGCCTTGGGGCGCTCGTCGATGCGCTCGTAGAGCACGCCCGCCTGTGCGTCGTAGCCGTAGCGCTCGTAGGTGCCCTCGCCGTGCACGGGGTAGGTCAGGTCGTAGAGCTTCTCGTTTATGCCGCAGTTGACGAGTGTCTCCACGATGCGCCCAGCGAACATGCGCTTGGCGTCCGCCTCTGCGACGCCCTCGGGCGCCGTGACCGTGAGGCAGTCCTCCGTGCTCTGGAAGTGCTCGTAGACGGGGTCCGACTCGTCTCGGTGCGGCTCGTACCAGCCGTACACGACGCCGTCCACGCACACCGAGCCCTTGCGCTTGCGCCCCCTGGGGGAGAACCGCTTGATGGTTGCGTCGGTGTAGGCGGAGCGCTGGCCGGACCTCGCGTCGATGTAGGAGAAGATCATCCCCTGGTACATGAAGCTCTCCGAGGCGAACAGCCCGTTGTCGTCAATGGGGATGTCGCTCGCCATGATGACGAAGGTGCGGGCGTTCCCGGGGTCGCAGGGAAGCTCGCTCTCGCACCATTCGCGGTCGAACACCGAGGTGGTGGGGACCTCGTAGAACAGCTCAGCGGGAGCCGGCGACCCGGATGCCACTGCGGCAAGCGTTAGGAACCGGCGCATAGCGCCCTGGAAGTAGGAAAGCTCGTGGAGCGCCAGCTCGTTTGTGGACCTGCCGGCAAGGTCGGCGATTGTGAGGTCGTCGAGGTAATCGAGGTCGGCGTGCGCGTTGATGGCGCGCTCAAGGTCGCCCTGCAGGTGAATCTTGTGCACGCGGCCCCAACGGACGCGCGTGTAGTTGCGGAAGGTCGTGTCGTAGTCGCGCACCGAGTTGGCGAAGGCGTTGTTGCGGGTGTGCTTGAGCAGGTACGAGATGAGCTGACGGTAGTTGCCGACCTTGAGCAGGTCGCGCAGCGCTTCGTACGCGTCGAACGGCTCGCCCGCGTCCTCGTTGTCGTACACCGCCCAGGTCTTGTTAACCGCCAGCAATCTCATTTACTAAAAACACCGACTTTCGAACTTTAACTGATAAACAAACGAAATGGTAATGTCCTGGCATCTATACTAGAGCACGGTCTCTCAGCCGTCAACACCAAAAACCCGCGACGCTGAAAGAGAGGTTTGAGCGTATGTTGAAGATGACAGAAGTGCGTAAGAGCCGCGGGCTGTCGATGAGTGCCCTGGCGCGGCGCGCGGAGATGCACGTGTCGAGCATCAGCCAGATTGAGAGCGGGCGCCTGATTCCGTACCCCAAGCAGGTCGACAAGATTTCTAAGGCTCTGAGCTGGGATGGAAAGCCGAAAGAGCTCTTCGAAGAGGTGGCACGATGAAGCCTGGGGGCTTCCCGGGCGCAGCCTGCGCGCCGGAGGGCAGCGGTTGGGCCGCGATGTTTTCGGGCTACCAGGACCTGCTGACGATTAAGGACGGCTCCGAGCTCACCGGCATGACGCCGCAGTACCTGCGAAGGCTGGCACGTGAAGGGCGCATTCCCGCCGTGCGTATCGGCGAGC
>JAFUBE010000158.1 GCA_017460365.1 Eggerthellaceae bacterium | reverse complement strand
TATTGCTTCGCTGCCTTCCAAGGAGGTTCTTCTCGCCCAGATCGCTGGCGCCATTTCCGGCGTTGCTCGCGGCCTCGCCGTTACCATCAACGGGGTGCCGAGCGGTCTCGCCCGCACCATTCAGCAGATCGCCGACCAGAAAGCTGCATAAGGCAGCATGAATTGAAAAGTGAAAACACGAAGCGGCACGCTAGGCGCCCGTTTCACCAACAGAAAGGAACAGCACAATGGCTGCTACCAAGGAAGAGATTATTGAGGCTGTGAAGGAAATGTCGCTGCGCGAGGCTTCCGAGCTCGTGAAGAGGATCGAGGACGAGTTCGGCGTGTCCGCTGCAGCTCCGGCTGCCGGGGCCGTGGCTGCCGCGCCTGGTGCCGAGGGTGGTGCCGCCGCCGAGGAGAAGACCGAGTTCGACGTCGTACTCGAGGGCTTCGGCGACAACAAGATCGCCGTCATCAAGGCCGTCCGCGAGATCACGGGCCTCGGCCTGAAGGAGGCCAAGGAGGCCGTCGAGAGCGCTCCGAACACCATCCAGGAGGCTCAGCCGAAGGACAAGGCCGAGGAGATCAAGGCCAAGCTCGAGGAAGCTGGCGCGGCTGTCACCCTGAAGTAATTCGGCTTCACAACCAGTTCCACCAAACGGGAGCGCCACGTGCGCTCCCGTTTTTTCGTGCCGTGCCGCCTCCCGTCTCTTTCTCGCGAGGTCACGTCGTGTGACACTTCCCGTCAGACACGATCTGTCATTTTCGCCGGGAGATTTGCGGTACAGGAAGTCCTACCGCGAAAATGACAGATCGTGCCTGACGGGAAGTGTCACACCTGGATTCACAGAATGGCAACGATGTTGCAAAGCGAAGGTTTCGCGGGTGATAATCGGCACATCGTTCAAAAAGGAGGCGCGCTATGGAGATTCAATATTTCAAGTCGGCGTGGGGTGATATCAAGAATTCGCCTCGTTGGTTCGGGAAGTTGTGCCTGCTGGCGCTCTTGAACTTCATTCCCATTTTCGGACAGATCGTCACGTACGGCTATCTGTACGGGTGGGCGCGCGAAATCGCATGGGGAACGCACGAACCCATGCCGGGCAAGATCTTCTCGAACGAGGACGGCAAGTTCTGGCGCCGCGGTTGGTTCGTGCTCGTGCTGACGTTCGTGTTCGCCCTCGTGCCCGTTATCGTGTCGAGCATCGGAAATTCGCTACAAGGGCTTGGCATCGAGCAGACGTTCTTCGGCCGGTCGTATGTAGCGACCCCCGCTTGGATCGTCGTCGGTTCGATCGTGTCGATCGTCGGTTTCATCGTTGCCATCGTTGCGTCCATCCTCGCCTGGATCGGCAACATGCGCATTTCGATTTACGATCGGCTTTCGGCTGGTTTCCAGTTCGGCAAGATCTGGAAGATGCTGCGTCGCGATACGGGCGGCATCCTGCGCATCTTCGGCATGGAGCTGTTGGTCGGCATCATCATGGGCATCGTGCTGTCCATCGTGTTCTTCGTCCTCATGCTCATCGTGGTCAGCATCGGCGTTGCCGGGCTTGCGGCTGCGGGGTATTCCATCGACGCCATCCAGTACATGACCAGCGCGCAGCAGGGACGCATGGTTGTGCAGTTCATCGCGTCGGCTGGCTTCTTCGGTTTCCTGCTGATTTTACTCGGTATTTTCGTGACGTCGCTTGCCATAGTGTTCGTCGAGATGCTCGTGATCCGCGCGATGGGGTACTGGACGATGCAGTTCGACGTGCCCCGTTGGGGCGGCCAAGACGACCCGCTGCCCTTCGAGCTCTACGAAGACGAGCAAAAGGCTTGGTCGCAGCCAGTTCAACAACCGGGTTCTCCTGCTCGCGAGCCCGTGACGGCTGACGAGCCGCTGCGGTCGAGCGGCCAGCCCCTGGAACAACCGCAAACCACCTCTGCGCCTGCGGCCCCGGTAATCGCGCCCCTTCCCGTCGAGCCGTTAGCCGATTCCGCCTCTGGCCCCGACTCCGCCTCCGATTCCGGTTTCCGCTCCGAAGACCCGGTGGTCGAATATGGCGAGCCCGTCGTGGTCGGGGCCAATTTCATCATGACGCCCGAGGAAATCGGCGAGTTCGAGGCCGAGGCCGAGGCGCAGGCGATCGAGACGGTCGAATCAGCGGCGCAGGGAGCGCATGGCGTTGAGGATGGCCAGGCAGGCGACCCCGACGTCGGCGAAGACGGCGAGCCACATGTTGGCCAGCCCGAAGACGGCGAGCCCCAAGACTAGGAACTTAACGCCCAGCGCGAAGATGATGTTCTGCCATACGATCCGCATTGTGCTTTTGGCGATGCGGATCGCTTTTGCGATCTTGGAGGGGCGGTCGTCCATCAGCACGATGTCGGCTGCTTCGATGGCCGCGTCTGAGCCCATGGCGCCCATGGCGATCCCGACATCGGCGCGCATGAGGACCGGTGCATCGTTGATCCCATCGCCGACGAAGGCCACGGCATGCGCCTTGCGCCCGGCCGCCGGTGCGGCGTGGGCCTGCTCGATGAGGGATTCCACAGCTTCGACCTTCTTGTGGGGCAGCAGGCCGGCGCGATACTCGTCGATGCCGAGCTGGCCAGCGACGGCGGCTGCGACATCGGCCCGGTCGCCGGTGAGCATCACGGTGCGCGACACGCCCGATGCGTGCAAATCGGCGATGGCGCTGGCCGCGTCGTCTTTCATCACGTCGGCTATCACGATGTGCCCGATGTAGCTGCCATCGAGCGAGACGTGCAGGATCGTGCCAGTCAGGCTGCTGCATTCGTGCCAGGGAATGCGCTCGGATTCCATGAGCTTGTCGTTTCCGATCACCACCACGCGTTCGTCCACGACGGCGCGCACGCCGTGCCCGCTCTGCTCGCGCACGTCGCGCACGTGCTCGGGCTTTATTTCACCCGAATAGGCCGCTTTCACCGACAGCGCGATCGGGTGGTTCGAATATATTTCGGCATGCGCTGCCAGCGACAGCACCGAATCGGGGTCGATGTCCGCATGCGTGTGAATCGCCACTACGTTGAAGGTGCCGTTGGTGAGGGTGCCCGTTTTGTCGAACGCGACCGTGTCGACCTTCGAAAGCGCCTCGAGGTAGTTGCCGCCTTTCACGAGGATGCCATTGCGCGAAGCGCCGCCGATGCCGCCGAAGAACGACAGCGGCACGCTGATGACGAGCGCGCACGGGCAGCTGACCACGAGGAAGATGAGTCCGCGTTCGATCCACGACGGCCAGCTTAGGCCGAATAGCGCCGGCGGCACGATGGCGAGCAGAAGCGCCGCAGCGACCACGATGGGGGTGTAGTAGCGCGCGAATCGCGTGATGAAGTTCTCGGTGCGCGCCTTTTTCTCGGATGCGTTCTCGACGAGCTCGAGTATGCGTGACACGGTGGAATCGGAAAACGGCTTGGTCACGCGCACGGTGAGCGCGCCAGTCAGGTTTATGCAGCCCGATGCGACGTCGCTGCCCGCCTCCACGACGCGCGGCACCGACTCGCCGGTGAGCGCGGCCGTGTCGAGCTGCGAGGCGCCTTCGACGATTACGCCGTCGAGCGGTATGCGCTCGCCGGGTTTCACAACGATGAGGTCGTCGACCGCCACCTCGTCGGGATCGACCTGCGCAAGCTCGCCATCGCGCATGACGGTGGCGAACTCGGGCGCGATGTCCATCATGTCGGCGATCGATTTTCTGCTGCGCCCGACCGCGTAGCTTTCGAACCATTCGCCTACCTGGTAGAAGATCATCACGGCGGCGCCTTCGGCCATGTGCGGCTCGGTTTCGGGGAACAGCACGAGCGCGAACGCGCCGAGCGACGCGACCGCCATGAGGAAGTTCTCGTCGAAGACTTGCCTGCGCACGATGCCGCGCCCCGCCTTCGCGAGTACGTCCCATCCGGCGACGAGGTAGGGGATGGCGAACGCGACGAATTCGAACGCGAGGTTCTTTTCGGGGGCGAGGTGCGTCGCCAGCTCGGCCGCCGCGAACAACGCAAGCGCCACCCCTATGCGGACAAGCTTGCGCCTCTGCTTTTTGGTCATGGCGCTATGCGTGCACTTCGCAGTCGGGCTCGACCTTGTCGAAGATGCGCACTGATTCGGCGAGTAGGTCGTCGAATCGCGCGTCGTCGGCGTCGAGCGTGAACTTCAGCAGCATGAAGTTCACCTTGGCGTCGTTCACGCCGTCGAGCTTCAGGATTTGGTCTTGAATTTTGGCGGCGCAGTTGGCGCAGATTTCGCCGGAAAGCTTGTAGGACTTGCGCATGTTCGCTCCTTTTCGTTGCTTGCGGGTTGCCGGCTATTCGCAGATGTGGGTCATGCCCTGTGCCAGCATGGTGTACACGTGGTCGTCGGCCAGCGAGTACAGCACGTTCTTGCCGTCGCGCTGGAACTTCACGAGACGGGCTGTCTTCAGGATTCGCAGCTGGTGCGACACGGCGCTTTGCGTGGCGCCGATCGTGTCGGCGATGTCGGCTACGCGCCGCTCCCCGGTCATGAGCGAGTACAGGATCTTGATGCGCGTCGTATCGGAGAAAACCTTGAACAGATCGGCCAGATCGTACAGGATTTCTTCGTCGGGCATCATCTCGTCGAGCTCGACGTCGTGCTCTTCCATGGCTCTCCCTTCAAAACGAACATTCAATCATATGAACAATTATTCATATGATAGGAAACGGCCCCGCTCCTGTCAACCGGCTGCGCCGGCGTGCGGGGTTCGGCGCTGGCGCGCCGCGGGCGGCACGAGT
>JAFUBE010000157.1 GCA_017460365.1 Eggerthellaceae bacterium | reverse complement strand
GGCTCACGTTACGGCCCGCAACCGGCTTCTTACCGCAAACTTCACAAATCTTAGACATAGCTATCAACTCCAAATACGCATTTCACCACGGCAAAAGCCGTAAAACACAAACTAGCCAAGAAACTATAGCACAAGGCCGTCGCACCGTCTAAGAATTTTTTGTGGAGCGGTGCACTTCCATATGGGTACGTTATACTAGCACGGTTACACGATTGGCTGTATCAGAAAGGAAGTTTCCATGGCAGAACCGATTCCCGGACAGCTGCATGTGGCAAATGACGTGTTGGCCGACATGGTGGGGCATGCGGCGATGGAGTGCTACGGCGTCGTGGGCATGGTGGCCCCGAACCCGGCTGACGGCATCGCGAAAATCCTTCCCCCGTCGCGCCTTCGTCGCGGCATCACGCTGGAAACGAGCGAGGGCGGCGTGAAGGTCGACCTCTACGTAGTCATCGAGTACGGCACCAATCTCAACGCCGTTTCGCAAAACCTCATCGATGCGGTTACCTTCGTGTTGAAAGAACAGGCGCGCGTGCCGATCGAGTCGATCGACGTCCATGTGCAAGACGTGAAGGTCCGCAAATAACGGCGAAACGGGCCAGCTGCATGCCACGGCGACCACGACGCTTCTGAAACGACAAGGATCAAGTAAAGATGACAGAATTCTCTCTCAATGACGTACTGAACGCGGTTTCGGCGGCTTCTCAGAATCTTTCCGCGCGAAAAGACGAGGTAAACCGCTTGAACGTGTTCCCCGTGCCCGACGGCGATACAGGAACCAACATGTCGCTCACGCTCGAGTCGGTGGTGCGCAACCTCGAAGGCCTGCCCATGGGCGCTCCCGCGAGCGACGTGCGCCATGCGATAACTACTGGCGCGCTCATGGGCGCGCGCGGCAATTCGGGCGTCATCACGTCGCAGATCTTGCGCGGTTTGTGCGAAGGCGCGACCGATGCGTTCGAAATCACAACCGATTCGCTCGACGTGGCATTCTCGAAAGCCCAGGAAGTGGCTTTCCAGGCGGTCCGCAAGCCGGTCGAGGGCACAATCCTCACCGTGCTGAAAGACACCGCCGCCGCAGCCAAGCAGTGCCGCAAGAAGAAGCTCGAAACGCGCGAGACGCTCGAAGAGCTCGTGAGGGCCGCATACGAGTCGGTGCAGCGCACGCCCGAGCTCTTGCCGGTTCTCAAGGAAAACAACGTGGTCGACGCCGGCGGCTTCGGCCTGGCGATTCTGGTCGACGGCTTCGTCGCGTCGTTGCTCGGAAAGAGCGAGTTCGTGGCCGACCAGTTCTCGTTCAACCCGAAAGCCGAGCCGAAGGTCGAAATCGAGCATTTCAACGACTGGGAAGGCTCGGAATACCGCTACTGCAACGAGTTCCTCGTGCATTCGGAAACGCTCGACAAGGACGAAGCGCTCGAATTCCTCTCCACGATGGGCGACTGCGAGCTGTGCGTCGGCGCCACGCCGAAATTCAAGGTGCACGTGCATTCGAACCATCCGAACAAGGTGCTTGAGTATTTCCTCGAGCGCGGGCAGATCTTCGAGGTCTTCATCCACAACATGGACTTGCAAAGTGTCGAGCGCAACGAGAAGCTCGTCGCCGAGCAGGCGCAGGCCGAGTCCGAACACAAGGAATTCGGCGTGGTCGCGGTCGCGGCGGGCGAGGGCAACGCGAAGATCCTGAAGAGCCTCGGGGTCGACGTGGTCGTGTCCGGCGGTCAAACGATGAACCCGTCTACCGCCGATTTGCTCGACGCCGTGAATGCCACGCATGCCGACAACGTCATCATCCTGCCGAACAACTCGAACATAATCATGGCGGCCAATACCGCTTCCGAGCTTGCCGAAGTGAACTGCGCGGTCGTTCCCACCAAGAGCGTGCCGCAGGCGTTCGCGGCCATGTTCGGCTATGATGCGGGCGCTTCCATCGACGACAACGTTGAAGATATGACCGATTCGTTCGCTGATGTGAAGACGGGCGAGGTGACCACCGCCATCAAAGACTCGAAGGATGCCAAGGGCGAACCCATCGCGGCCGGCGACGTCATCGGCATCGCCGACGGCTCGATCGACGCGGTCGGCGATACGGTCGAGGGCGTGGTCATGAGCTTGCTTGCGGAGATGGAAGCCGACAGCGCCGACACCTGCACGCTGCTTGCGGGCGAGGACTTCTCCGATGAGGCGCTCGAAGCGCTCGTCGCGCAGATCGAAGCCGAATACGACGACCTCGAAATCGACTCGCACCGCGGCGATCAACCCCTTTACCCGGTCATCCTGTCGGTGGAGTAGTCGATGTTCGACCGCGTGCAGGCGACGCTTGCGTTCGAAGCGCCGGTCACTTCGGTGAAGCTCGTCAGTCCCAAGCGCGCATCGGCGCTCGGGAAGCTCGGCATTACCACGGTGCGCGACCTCGTTACGAGCTTTCCGCGCCGTTACATCGACATGTCGCAGGTCGCGACCGTGGCGGGCGCGCGCATCGGCGATTCCTGCACGATCAAGGCGCAGGTGCACGAGGTGAAGCTGAAACGCCCGAAACCCCGGCTCGTCCTCGCCGAAGTCGCGGTTTTCGATGCTACGGGCACCCTCATCATCACGGCATTTCGCCAGCCTTGGCTTGCCGACCAGCTGAAGCCGGGCATGATGGTCGCGGTTTCGGGCAAGGTGGAGTTCAACTACGGGTTCAAGCGCATGACGAACCCCTACATCGAAGCGCTCGAGGGCGAAGGCGAGGGCTTCTACGGCATGATCGTGCCGGTGCATCCGCTCACGGCCGCGATCAAAGGCGGCATGATGAGGCGCCTCATGGGCAACGCGCTCGACGAGGTGGAAGGCGCCATCGACCCCATGCCGCTCGAACTGCGCGCCAAATACCGACTGATGAGCAGGCAAAACGCGCTCAGGTGCATCCATTTTCCACACACGATGGAAGAGCAGCGCCCAGCACGCCGGCGTTTGGCGTACGAAGAGGTGCTACTGCTCGAGCTCATGCTCATGCAGGACGGTCGCAAGCGCAGCGCGGGGCTTGAGCCGGTTGCGCATGCCGTAGGCGGTCCTCGCGCATGCGCCCTTGCGCGTGCGGTGCCGTTCGAGCTCACGGGCGAACAGGCCCGTGCGCGCGACGACATCCTCGCCCGCATGGCGGCGCCGCGCGCGATGAACCACATGCTGCTCGGAGACGTCGGCACGGGCAAGACCATCGTCGCGGCTTTCGCGCTCGCAGCGGCTGCCGATACCGGAGGGCAAGCGCTTTTCATGGCGCCGACCGAAATCCTCGCGCGGCAGCATGCGGCAAGCCTCGGGCCGCTTCTCGACGAGGCGGGGGTGTCGTGGGCTACGCTCACCGGCTCGACTGCACCCGACGAGCGCGCGCAGATCATCGACCGTGCGGCACGCGGCGAGTTCAATGTGCTGTTCGGCACGCATGCGCTGCTCGAAGACGACGTCGAGCCCGCGAATTGCACGTTGGCAGTCATCGACGAGCAACAGCGCTTCGGCGTCGACCAGCGCCAAACCCTGCTTGCGAAAGGGTCGTGCCCCGATGCGCTCTTCCTCACGGCCACGCCCATTCCCCGCACGCTCGCGCTCGCGCTTTTCGGGAATTTGTCGCTATCATACATAAAGGAACGTCCGAAGGCCCGGGCGCCGCGTAAAACTTTCCTGCATACGCTCGCAAACCGCGGGCAAGCTTACGACGCGGCGCTTGCGGCCTGCAAACGCGGTGAGCAGGTGTATGTCGTCTGCCCGCTGGTGGGGGAGAAGCGCGTCGAAGACGATGACGCGAAGAAGCGCCGCGACGACGAGGAAGACGTCTACGAGTACGCTTCGATATCGATCGAGGACGAATCCGACATGACGGGCGCCAACGCGAGCGCCGCAGAATCGGAGGCGGCCTTCCTGCAGTCGAAGGTGTTCGTCGACTACGAGGTGGGGCTCGTGCACGGCAAGCTTCCCGCTGCGGAAAAGCAGCAGGTTATGGACCGGTTCCGCGCCGGTGAGATAAACGTGCTCGTGGCGACCACCGTTATCGAGGTCGGGGTTGACGTGCCCAACGCAACCGTCATGATCGTGGAAGATGCCGACCGGTTCGGCTTGTCCCAGCTCCACCAGCTGCGCGGGCGCGTCGGGCGCGGCGACCTTCCCGGCGAGGTGCACCTGGTGTCGGGCACGCGCAACGAACCCGCGCTCGAGCGCCTGCGTGCGATGGAGCGCACCGACGACGGTTTCGAGTTGGCGTCGTACGATTTGTCGCTGCGCCGCGAAGGCGACATCCTGGGCAACCGGCAGCACGGCGCGTCGTTGCTTAAGCTCGTGAACGTGGTGCGCGACAGCAGGCTCATCGAGGCAGCGCATGCCGATGCGGAAGCCATCTTGGATGAGGATCCGCAGCTCGAAAGCGAGCTTTACCAGCCGCTTGCGCACGAGGCCCGTGTCGTGTACCGTCGAGCCGTGAACGTAACCGGTGGATGAGGGGGGAGCCATATGCGCATAGTTGCCGGCACGCTGCGAGGCCGCCCGATAGAGGCGCCGAAAGGGCAGGGCACGCGCCCGACGGTCGACCGTGTGCGCGAGGCCCTGTTCAGCTCGCTGTACAGCTTGCGCGGCGGGTTTGAAGGCGCCGTCGTGCTCGATGCGTTCGCGGGCTCGGGAGCTCTTGGCATCGAGGCGCTTTCGCGCGGCGCGCGCCAGGCTGTCTTCTACGAGAGCGACAAAGCGGCCGCAAATGTCGTGAAGCGCAACCTGGCATCGCTTGGCATCGAGGCGCTGGTCGTGCAGCGCGAGGTCCTCGCCGCGCCGCCGACGATGCAAGACCCGCCCTTCGACCTGGTCTTCCTCGACCCGCCCTACGCCTACGACCCCGTGAATGTGCTGGAGATGGCCCGCGCGCTCGGCGGAAACCCCATCGTGGTGTACGAGCACGACCTGAAACGCGCCGACGAAACCGTCCGCGCCGCTGAAACCTGCAGCTTCGCCGTGCATGCCAGCAAGAAATACGGCAAGACCGGCATCACGATCCTGGTGTGAACCGTGGGCCGCTCCCCGTCAGACCGCCCAGCTCCCCGCCGCGCCGAAGGGTACCCCACTTTCTGCCAGACCCAAACCGGGGTAGTTTTCGCGGGGTGCCCCGCTTGCTGCCAGACCCAAGGTGGGGCAAGTTCCAGGGGGTGCGCTTCCATCGAAGCGCACCCCCGAGGAAATCCCCCACTTTGGGTCTGG
>JAFUBE010000156.1 GCA_017460365.1 Eggerthellaceae bacterium | reverse complement strand
CCACTTTGGGTCTGGCAGTAAGTGGGGTAGTGGGATGGCGGTTTCGCGCGGCGGCGCCCCGGTTCGGGCCCGGCGGCGAGTGTCACTCCGAAACCACAGTTTGTTCGATTGACGCGACACACCTATAAGTGCAAACATATGTTTGTATGGAGCGTGTCATTTTACATAGCGACATGAACTCGTTCTACGCCAGCGTTGAGCAGGCGGAACGGCCCGAGCTGCGCGGCAAGCCGGTTGTCGTGGCGGGCAAGGAAGAGCTGCGCCACGGCATCGTGCTGACGAAGAGCATCGAGGCGAAACGCTACGGCATCAAGACCGCCGAAGCGCTCTGGCAGGCGCGCGCGAAATGCCCCGACCTCATCGTGCTGCCGCCGCGCTACAAGCTGTACCGCACGTATTCCGAAATCGCGCGCGAAATCTACTATCAGTACACCGACCTGGTTGAACCGTTCGGGCTCGACGAGTGCTGGCTCGACGTCACCGGCTCGCTCGCGCTGCACGGCGGCGATGTGGAAGTGGTGGCGCGCGAGATCTCCGAGCGCGTGAAGGCCGAGCTCGGGTGCACGGTATCGATCGGCATCTCGTGGAACAAGATCTTCGCGAAGTTCGGCAGCGACTACAAAAAGCCCGACGCCATCACCGTTATCACGCGTGGCAACTACCGCGACATCGTGTGGAACGCGCCCGCGCGAGAGCTGCTGTACGTCGGCCCCGCCACCGAGCGGAAGCTGCATGCGGCCGGCATCGACACGATCGGCGGCCTCGCGCACGCTTCCGACGCCTTCTTGCGCCGTCGCTTCGGGAAGGTCGGTTTCGTGTTGCGCACCTTCGCACGCGGGGAAGACTGCACGCCGGTGAAGCCCTACGACCCGACCGCACGCACCGTCGAGCGCGTCGTGAAGAGCTACGGCAACGGGCTTACGGCGCCACACGCCATCACGTGCCCGTCCGATGCGCGGGCGCTCATCTGGCTGCTCGCGGAGTCGGTCGCCCAGCGCATGCGCGAAGACGGCATGCGGGCGCGCACGGTGTCGATCGGGGTGCGCAACGACGTCGATCTGGCGGGTTACGGTTGCCAGGTGAAGCTGCCGCACCCGTCTGCGGCCACGCGCCATGTTGCGCAGGCGGCCTGGGCCATGCTCGTTTCGCGCGAACCGCTCGACGAAGACCATCCCATCCGTGCACTTCACGTGCGTGCGAGCGATTTGGTCGGCATTCCCGCCGTTGAGCAGTTGTCGCTGTTCGAGCAAAGCGAGCCCGATTGGGAAGAGCTCGACCGCTGCATCGACGAGCTGCGCCGCCGCTTTGGCAACACGTGCATCGTGCGCGGCACCGAGCTGCTCGACAGCTCGCTTGTCGGCATCGATATCAAAGACGAAAACACCGTGCACCCGGTCGGGTATTTCCACAGGTAGCGGGGGCCGCGCATGGTACAGGGAATCGACAGCCGCGAGAAGCGTTACGTGAAGGTCGTGTCGTCGACTGACGAGGACGGCCTGGTCATGCCGCTGTCGATCGAATGGGAAGACGGCCGCGTGTACGAAATCGACCAGGTGCTCGACCGCCGCCGCGCCGCCTCGCTGAAAGTCGGCGGCACCGGCGTGCGCTACCTCATCCGCATCGGCAACGCCAAAACCTACCTCTTCCACGAAGACCCCCGCTGGTACGTGGAAGCAAAGCGCGTATAAAACAGCGACGCGCCTTGCGGCGCTGCTTTGGAACCCGCCGCTTACGCGGCGACGGCAAGCTCAAGAGCTTGCCCTACGTGGGTTATCGGCGACGTGGGCGACGCTCGTTTGAAGCATCGCCTGTTGTTCCCAATCGGCATCAACTCGCTTGGCCGGCGGTCTTCGTAGGGCAAGCTCTTGAGCTTGCCGCCGCGCCGTAAGGCGCGGATTCCAAAGCAGCCGCGCAAGTGGCGTCACACTATTGCTGCCACCTCACTTTGGGTATAGTGGAGGGGAAACCGAACGCACAGGGGAAGGTGCATATCATGAAGCAGGGAACCAAGTGCATACGAGCGGGTTACGCGCCGGGTAACGGGGAGCCGCGGCAGGTTCCCATCGTCCAGTCGACGACGTTCCGCTACGAGACGAGCGAAGACATGGGTCGCCTGTTCGACCTCGAAGCCGAGGGGTACTTCTACACGCGGCTGCAAAATCCCACGTGCGACTTGGTGGCCGCCAAGATCGCCGCTCTCGAGGGCGGCACGGCCGGCATGCTCACGTCGAGCGGGCAGGCGGCCAACTTCTTCGCCGTGTTCAACATCGCGACTGCCGGCGACCACGTGGTGGCTTCGAGCTCGATCTACGGCGGCACGTTCAACCTGTTCGCCGTCACCATGGCGAAGATGGGCGTCGAGTTCACGTTCATCAGCCCCGATTGCACGCCCGACGAGCTCGAAGCGGCGTTCAAGCCCAACACGAAAGCCGTCTTCGGCGAGACCATCGCCAACCCGGCGCTGACCGTGCTCGACATCGAGAAGTTCGCGACCGCGGCGCATGCCCACGGGGTGCCGCTCATCGTGGACAACACGTTCCCGACGCCGATCATGTGCCGCCCGATCGAATGGGGCGCCGACATCGTGACGCATTCCACCACCAAGTACATGGACGGCCATTCGTCGGCGCTCGGCGGCTGCATCGTGGACGCCGGCCGTTTCGACTGGATGGCGCATGCCGAGAAGTTCCCAGGGCTCACGACCCCCGACGAGAGCTATCACGGCATCACCTACGCCGAGCGCTTCGGGCTGGAAGGCGCTTTCATCACGAAGGCGACGGCCCAGCTCATGCGCGACTTCGGCAGCATGGCCTCGCCGCAGAACGCCTACCTGCTGAACCTGGGGCTCGAAAGCCTGCACGTGCGCATGGAGCGCCACGGCGAAAGCGCCCAGGCGATCGCCGAGCACCTGGCGGCGCACCCGCGCGTGAGCTGGGTGAGCTTCCCGGGGCTGCCAGGCGACAAGTACCATGGGCTGGCCGAGAAGTACCTGCCGAACGGCTCGTGCGGCGTGATCAGCTTCGGCGTTGCCGGTGGGCGTGCGGCAGCCGAGTGCTTCATGCGCAACCTGAAAGTGGCCCACATTGCCACGCACGTCGCCGATGCGGCCACGTGTTGCCTGCACCCGGCGTCGTCGACGCACCGCCAGATGAACGACGAGCAGCTCGCCGCAGCGGGCGTGCCGGCCGACCTCGTGCGCCTGTCGGTGGGCCTCGAAGACGTGAGCGACCTGCTCGCCGACATCGACCAAGCCCTTAAGCCGCTTTCGCGAATCTAGGGAGATGCGTCTTCATTGCCATCGTGTCTGACGGGAAGTGTCACACCGCGCACGGGTTGGGGGTAAAGACGCGTTTCCTTTGCGAGGGGGATGCATCTCTTGTTTCTTATCCGGGCGCATTCGAAAAAATATAGCCAAAAACCTCTTGACCCTCGTTAGCGATTGGGTATATAGTATTCAGGCATTTTGCAAGGGCCCGTAGCTCAGTTGGTTAGAGCGCACGCCTGATAAGCGTGAGGTCGCTGGTTCAAATCCATTCGGGCCCACCATTTTGCGATAAACGCTCCACCGTGAGCCGAGTTTGCCGGTGGAGCGTTTATTAATATCTGGGCAAGATGCAGCGGTTTAGCCGCACATACGGGGCATTAGCTCAGCTGGGAGAGCGCGGGCTT
>JAFUBE010000155.1 GCA_017460365.1 Eggerthellaceae bacterium | reverse complement strand
GCTGTGATATATTGCGAATCGTGGACCGGCCACCGAGGCTCTGCAAGGCCAGGCCGCCACACAGCCGCGGCACGTAGGTTGTCAAGAAGGAGATGCGACATGTACGAGCGATTCGAGGATCTGCCGCTGTTCATGAGCCCCAAGCAGTACGCGGAGTTCACCGGCGAGCACATCAACACGGTGCGCCGCAAGCTGCAGGAGGGCACCATATCCGGCGACAAGAAGGGCGGAACGTGGGTGATCTGCCGCGACGCCGCCTTCCCCAACGCCGCCCGCGAGGTGATTGGGCATGGATGCTAATGCGCCCCACGACGGGCGGGTGGGAAAGCCGCTGAGGATAGGGCTCATCTGCGAGAAGCACGGCACCCAGGCCATGATAGCCAAGCGAACCGGCATAGGGGCGCCCGCCGTCTCGCGCATCGTGCGCGGGCTGGAGCCGCCCTATCCGAAGCGCGGACGGGCGATAGCGGATGCCGTGGGCTGGCCGGACGATTGGCGCGAGCTGTTCGAGGAAGAAGGCGAATTCGAGGCCGCCGGGAGCGGTGGCGTTCATGGAGAGGGTGATTCAATGTGAAGCGAGCGAACAAGGCGCGACCCGCAGCCGTGACTTTGGCGAGTAGGCTGCAGGCCGCTATGAGCTGGAACGCGGGGCGTTCCGTGCGGGATTATACCCTTATGCGCACGTTGAGCGTATGGCACGCCAAGCGGAAGCGGGGGCAGTGGCATGGTTAGCGAGCGCGAAATCGAGGAGCTGCGAGCGCACCTTCCTGACGTGCTGCGAGAGCTGTGCGGCGCGACCGACTTGCGGCGTGGCTTCCGCTGCCCGCTGCCGGGGCACGAGGACAGGGGTCCGAGCGCCCATTACTACGAGAACGGTCACACCGTCCACTGCTTCGGGTGCGAGGTGACGCTTGACGCGTTCTCGCTCGTGGGTGAGCTCCGGGGGATAGATTCGTTCCCCGAGCAGGTGAGGGCCGTGGCCGACCTGGTTGGCTATCGGCTTGCCGATGACGGCGAGCCGAGGCGGCGGGCGAAACCCAAGCCTAAGCCCAGGCCGCTTTTCGACAAGCCGAAGCGGGCCGGGGGCGCCGACTGTTCCGAGGCGTGCGGGCGGGCGTTCGGCGACCTGTACGCGCCGGGCAACGAGGCGGGCCGGGTTTGGCTGCGGCTGCGCGGGCTGGACGACCGGGACGCCTCTCGCTGGGGGCTGGGGTTTGTCCGAGAATCCAAGGCGATCATGGGTGAGTTTCGAGTTTCCGAGCCGGGGGCGGCAGGGTTTGTCACGATCCCCTTCTGGGGCGCGGACTTCAAGGAAGCGCGTTACTGCATGCTGCGCACCGTTCCCGGCGTTAAGAACGAAGTTCGCAACAAGGAATGGCGCCCAGCTGGCATCGGCTCCCCGCTGTGGCGCGAATGGCTGCTTTGGAGCGGTGCGCCGGTGGTGATGGTGACGGAAGGGCTTATAGACGCCATGGCGCTCGACAAGATGCTGCGGCGCGGCGCGGAGAAATCGCCCGTCGAGGTTATGGCGCTGGGCGGCACCTCCAACGCGAGGCGGCTTGCGCAGGTGCTTTACCAGGTGCCGCAGAAGCAGCGACCGCGCAAGATCATTGTTGCGATGGACGAGGATGACGCTGGGCATGACGCCCGCGACCGCATCTGCCGCGACCTGAACGCCCTGGGCATTGCGCACGAGCTCAACCCGCCGTGGCCTGACGGCGCGAAGGACGCCGACGAATGGCTTATGGCCGGGCGTGGCGTGACGTGGGAATACTTCGAGTACGAGGGCAGCGTAGAGGGCTCCGTACCGCTGTACGCTACGCGGTGGCTCTGATGGGCGCGGCCAAGGACCAGCAATACTTGAACGACCTGGGAGCCGCCATCGATGCGGCTTCCGTCGTTCCTGGGGAAGTTGCGGCAACTAGCGGCTTGCCGGGGTTCCAGAACGCCATCGTGGTCGCCGATGAGCTGCCGCCCATGCCCGACGAGATAATCGAGGGCATATTGCTCGAAGGTCACAAGATGCTTCTGACCGGCCCTTCCAAGGCGCACAAGACGTGGGGGCTGATCGCGCTGGCGGTGAGCCTTGCGACCGGCGGCTACTGGATGGGGTTCCGCTGCGCCAAGAGGCGCGTCCTGTACGTCGACCTGGAAACCGATCCGCGCACGCTGCAGCGGCGCATCTCCACGGTTGCCAGCGCCAAGGGCAGCAACGTCGAGGACGTGAGGGCGGGGCTTTCCATCTGGCCTTTGCGGGGCCAGTCGTGCGGGCTCGCGCAGATACGCGACGAGCTCTTCGTCCGCTGCAAGCCGGGAGAGTTCGGCATGGTCATCATCGACCCCGCCTACATGGTGCAGGACGGCGACGAGAACAACGCCCGTGACATACGCGAGTTCTTCGCCGTGCTGGACGAGATTTGCATGCGCTTGCAGACCACGATCGTGATTAGCCACCACCACAGCAAGGGCGCCCAGGGCTTGAAGTCGGCCATCGACCGTGGCAGCGGCTCGGGCGTGTTCGGGCGGGCGCCGGATGCGGTACTTGACCTCACGCAGCTCGTCCTGGAGCCGGGAACGCTTCAGATGCTTTCCGAGGTCAAGTCGTTTGCGGCAACTTCGGGCTTGACGGGGTGGCGCGTTTCCTTCACCTTGCGCGAGTTCGCGCCCAAGGATGCGCTCGACGTGTGGTTCAAGTTTCCGCTGCACGAGCCGGACACGACCGGGCTTTTGGAAGACTGCAAGCCGAACTACGGTGGCGTGAGCGAGCAACGCAAGATGAGGCTCGAAGCCGAGGGGCTCGGCAAGGTGGCCTCGCTCGATGCTGTGTGCCAGCGGCTTGTAGGCGATGGCGATTACGCCTACCGCGACGAGGTTGTCGCGGCGCTTGGGTGGAGCATTTCGACCGTGAACCGGTGGCTTGAGCAGAGCAAGCGGTTCATGCGACAGAGCACCAATGGCAACGGCAAGGCGAAGATCGTGCGCAGGCCGACCGATGGCGGCGAAGGAAAAGAATCCGGTGAGCCGAGCGGCGAGGAGGTGACCCAGGATGAGCTACCCCTTAACCCCTTCACGCAGGGGTGAACGCCCCCTCTTAAGATCCTATATAAATATAGGTGAATGGGTAGGTTGCAGGGTGGCTGGTCTGGCAGGGCCGGGTCGAAGCTCCCGGCCCCTGCAAGACCATCCAGGCCACGAGGGGCGCGAGGGTGTTCAGAATTTGAACGGGTTGAAGGGGTGGCGACGATGACGCCCTGGACGACCAAGCAAGATTCGATCCTGCGCGAGCTCGGGCATCTGGGCGCGGCTGCGGTTGCGGCGGCGATCCTGCGCGAGTGCGGGGTGCGGCGCTCCGTCCGCTCGGTCGAGTGCCGCGCCTCCCGTATCCACGCGAGTCTGCGTGTGCAGCAGGTTTGCCCGGAATGCGGCGTCGTGGGCTGGCGGCTGAACCGGCAGAGCGGGCTTTGCACCAACTGGACCGAGATCCTTCGCCTGAACGAGGCAAGGGCGTTCAACGAGATATTGGAAGCCGAGCGGGAAGCGGCGAGCGATGCGGGCGCGATCGAGGCGTTGAAGCGCGAGAACGCGATGGTGCGCAAGCGCAACAGCCGGACGTGCAAGAAGTACGGGTTGCCGACGATGCGCGAGCGGCAGCGGGGCGGCGGCGATGACGGTGGCGCCGCCTGACCCTTCCCCTGTCCGCCCGACTTTGTGACGCGAAGGGACAATGCCTAGCCGTTAGGGGGTGGCATCGTGCCCGCGAAGCTGAAACTGACATACGCGCTCGTTGACGAGATAGTCGAGCTGAAACGCGACGGGCTCTGCGATGCCGACGTAATCGCCGCCATCGGCGTCCACCCCTCCACCTTCTACCGGTGGCTGAAGGAGGGCGAGGAAGCCAAGTCCGGGGTGAAGCGCGCATTATACGACGACCTAAAAAAGGCGGAATCCCAGTACAAGCGCGGCTTGCTGACGACCATCAAGGGCGCCGCCGAATCCCGCGCCCAGTATTGGACGGCGGCGGCCTGGCTGCTCGAGCGCAAGTACCCGATGGAGTACGGCAAGATGGAGCGCAAGGCCGACGAGGGCGAGAACGCGCCGGTGCAGCTGACCTTGGGGCTGGTGATAGAGCCGATGGCCGACGACGAGGGCGGCGCGGAATGACGACGGTAGCGGATTTCGTCATCCCGCGCTTCCATCCCGTCCTGGGCGACGTGATGGCGCATGGCCATACCCATTACTGGCTGCACGGCGGGCGCGGGAGCACCAAGAGCTCGTTCATTTCCATAGCGATCGTCCTTCTCGTTCTCGCCAACCCGAAGGCCAACGCGGTGGTGGTGCGCAGGTTCGGGAACACGCTGCGCGATTCGGTGTACCAGCAGATACTTTGGGCCATCGAGGTCTTGGGGCTCGAAGGGGTTTTCCGCGCCAGGGTTTCGCCGATGGAGATAACCTACACGCCTACCGGGCAGCGCATAGTGTTTCGCGGTGCCGATGACCCGTTGAAGCTGAAGGGCGTGAAGTTCACCAAGGGAGATTGCTCGGTGGTGTGGTTCGAGGAACTTGACCAGTTCGAGGGTGTCGAGGCCGTGCGCTCCATTCTCAACTCGCTTCGACGCGGTGGCGACCGCTTCTGGATCTTCTATTCGTACAACCCGCCCAAGACGATGTGGAGCTGGGTGAACGTCGAGCGGTTGGAGCGCAAGCGGCGCGACGACACGCTTGTGCGCGGTTCTTCGTACCTCGACGTGATCGATTCGCACCCTGAATGGCTCGGCGCTCCGTTCGTGGAGGAAGCGGAGTACCTTCGCGACACGAACGAGCTGGCTTGGCGGTGGGAGTACCTTGGCGAGATCACCGGCACGGGCGGAGCTGTTTTCGATAACGTTCACGAGGCTTCGCTTTCCGATTCGCGCATCCGCAACTTCCAACGTGTGCGCAACGGGGTTGACTGGGGGTGGTTTCCCGATCCGTGGCGGTTCGTCCGGTGCGCGTGGGAGCCGGAGGCGCGGCGGCTTCTCATCTTCGAGGAACATTCCGCTAACAAGACCATGCCCATCGACACCGGGCGCGTGGTGGTGGTTGCGCTCACCTTCCCGGACGAGACGGGCGGCGAGGCTTATTACCATGACCAGATTGTCTACTGCGACGACACGCCGGATAGCAAGGTGCAGATGAACACCTGGAGGCGCGAGCTGGGGATTCGCATTCACGCTGCGCGGAAGGCGCGGATGCGGCGGCTTAGCTACGAGTGGCTTGCAGGGCTTCGCGAGATCGTGATCGACCCCGACCGGTGCCCGCTCACCTTCTCCGAGTTCACGTTGAAGGAGTTCGAGCGGGACAAAGAGGGCAACTGGATAGACGACATCCCCGACGGGAATGACCACAGCATTGATGCCGTTCGCTACGCCATGATGGAAGACGTTCTGCGCGGGTGATTACTTCGCTTCTGTCGCCTTGATGGCGCCCTGGCAGTGGATTCTCACCACCCGGTTGTCGTCGGCTTCCGAAACCTTGCGCAGCGTTTCAAGGTAGGGCGTGACGAATTCTGGGCGGCGTTTGCCGAGGACGCGGAAGATCTCAGGGGCTTCCATGCGTACCTTCTCGTCTTCGTCGTGCAGGAGCTTTTCAAATGTCGGCATGTGCTCGCCATAGACATCGGGCGTGGTGGTGGCGATGTTCTCCGACGCCCAGATGAACGCGAGCCTTACCTTCGCTTTCCCGTCCGACGCGAAACGGAACAGGTCCGGCCAGTACGCCTCAATCGTTTTGAAGTTCCCTCTGCCTATTCGGCCAAGAGCGTTAAGGGCACGTTCCCGGAGAAGCGGGTTGGGGCTTTCGAGGAAAGGCGTTATCGCGGGGACTTCGCCCTGGATAGCCTGGGGGTGCGCAAGGCCCATCTCGCCGAGCAGCCAGAGCGCCTTCGCCTGGATTTTCGCCGATTCGCAGGCGAGCAATGACGAGACGTAGGGGATCTTCTCTTCCCACTTCTCCTTGTCGTCCATCAACGCGCTAAGTTCCTTGTAAAGCTCCGACTCGTTCAATCCGAACCCCTCCAAAACTGGTCTTCCGTCCCGTCATTTTACGGCACATGCGGGGCTTGTGACGGGGTGGGATGCTTTCGCCAGCTTCACCTTCACCATCTGAATTGAAAGGACGGCTGGAATGAGCAAGGTTCGGGAAACGGATTACTGGGTGCCGGAGCATGTGCGGGATTACCTCGTCAAGATGGGGTTTCACCTTCCCCTGGAAGCGATGGAAGGGCATATACGGGCGTGGCATGGGTGGATGGCGGCGATCGGGGATTTCTACGACTACCGGGACGCTGACGGGTTCGGACGGATCTACGAGGTTCACCGGCGTAGCATTCATCCGGCAATGCGCGTTTGTCGGGAGTGGGGATCGCTTCTTCTCAATGACAAGACGCTGGTCGTGTGCGATTCGCAGGAATGTACCAACTGGCTGGCTGATTACTTCCGAATGACCGGGTTCATGCCGGCGGCCCAGAACACCGTCGTGCGGGCGTTCGGGCTCGGCACCGGGGCCTGGGCGCTTTGGGTGGATGCGGACGCGGGCAAGGTCCGCGTCCGGCATTACGACGCTCGTATGGTGCTGCCGCTTACATGGGATGAAGAGGGCGTTTCGGAATGCGCGTTCGTCACGCGGGCGTTCTATCGCGGTCAGGCGGTGGATCAGCTTCAAATGCACCTGCGCGGGGGTGGTGGGCTGGTTACGCCTTCGGTGCCTTCGCCATGCG
>JAFUBE010000154.1 GCA_017460365.1 Eggerthellaceae bacterium | reverse complement strand
CTCAGAGGCCAGATAGCCGCGATTGAGTCCGGCATCCCCCGAAGGAAGGCGACAGGGGATGCCGTGCGCAATCAAGGTAGGCAATCGAAGCAGAAGGACATGAGCAGCCCCGACGACGCATTCGGCAAGATCGTGGCGCTTGCCAACGCAAGCGACAAATCCGAGCGGGCAATCCGCGAGAGGCTCGAGCACGCAGGGTTCGAAGCGCCTGCGATCGACGAGGCGGTCGAGAGGGCAAAGTCGTACGGCTTCATCGACGATTTACGCTATGCGGCTGTCCTCATACGAAGCCGCTTGTCGCAAGGCAAGGGAATCCCGGGGATCGAGAGGGAGCTTCGGCAACAGGGAATCGACATCTTGGACGTGCCAGGCTGGCCAGATGATTTCGACGCCGATCGGGAAGCGGAGTTCGACCGCGCGCTTGCGTTCCTCGAGTCGCGGCCCCCACGGTCGAAGAACCCGCGCGAGAGCGCCTACCGAAAGCTCGTGGCGAAAGGATACTCGTCGTCGGTCGCATCCTCGGCGTCACGCGAATGGTGCGAGCGCTCTCGATTGCTTTGAGTAAGTAAAACTCCTGTTGAGCGGCTCGTCTCTTTCCCGCACTTTTTATGTCGATACGTACTTCGCGAACCTTCGCGATTGCGGATAACGTAATATGTACGCAGTATGGGAATACGTACCCGCAAGGGTGTTGATATAAACAGTTGAATAGTCACACCAACCGAGAGAGCGGATTCTCATGCCTTGGCGTATAGCCAGGGTTAGACGTGCGTGTCATTAAATTGGGAAAGGAGCAGCGATGCCCAGTTACGTACTCGCGATAATCGGAGCAATGATCGGCATCGTCATCGGGTTCGTCATAGCCCGGTATCGGGTCAACGCTTCGACGAAGCGCAAGGAAGCGGACGCTGAGACGATCGTGTCGGATGCCAAACGTCAGGCTGAGGCGATCAAGAGGGAAGCGGAAGTCGAGGCTAAAGACGAGGCCTTGAAACTGCGCGCCGAAATCGAGCAGGAGCGCAAGGAGCGCCAGAGCGAAGTGCGCGAGGCAGAGCATCGCGTGCAGCAGCGCGAGGAATCGCTCGACAAGCGAACGGATTCGCTCGACAAGCGCGAGCAGCAGATGAGCTCGATGCAAAGCCAGCTCGACAAGCGCCAGAACCAGCTCGACGAAGCCGAGGAGGAAGTGAGCCGCAGGCTCGAGAGCGTTGCCGGCATGACTCCCGAGCAGGCCAAGGAGGAGCTCCTCGACACGTTGAAGGAAGAGGTCGTGCACGAGAGCGCAGCCATCATCCGCGATTCCGAGGCCAGGGCGAAGGCCGAGGCCGACAAGAAGGCGCGTTCGATCCTGAGCCTCGCCATGCAGCGCATCGCTTCCGACCATACGGTCGAGAACACGGTTTCGACCATACAGATACCCTCTGACGACCTGAAAGGCCGCATCATCGGCCGCGAGGGCCGCAATATCCGCTCATTCGAGCAGATCACGGGCACGAACCTCATCATCGACGACACGCCCGAATGCGTCACGATATCCTGCTTCGACCCGGTCCGCAGGGAAATCGGGCGCGTCACCATGGAAAACCTCATTTCCGACGGACGCATTCACCCGGCGCGAATCGAGGAGATGTTCGACAAGGCCGAGAAGCTCGTGAACCAGCGGGTTCAGGAAGCGGGCGAGCAGGCAGCCTTCGACACCGGGATCCACGACATGGACCCTGAGCTCGTGCACACCCTCGGGCGCCTGCGCTACCGCACCTCGTACGGGCAGAACGTCCTGAACCACTCGCTCGAGGTCGCGGACCTGTGCGGAATCATGGCGAGCGAGCTCGGGCTCGATCCCGTTCCGGCAAAGCG
>JAFUBE010000017.1 GCA_017460365.1 Eggerthellaceae bacterium | reverse complement strand
CTTGCCGGCGAGCCCCTTCTCGTGTTGCTCGGGGGTCGGGTAGTCAATGTTCATAACGCGCCTCCTGGATTTCTCGTAGTGGCGTTCGCGCCTCATCCCGACGGCGGTCGCCCTTGCGGTGTAGGTCAACAGCGGGTGACCGCCTGAGATCGAGCGTCTTGGCAGAATAGCTACATCCCGTCGTTCGTGTTACGCGGCGGGCGGGGTTTCGTCCCATTAATTTCCCGATTTCAATTGAGCGTTGGTCGAGTCCCCAAATTTTTTGAGACGGGAAGTGGTGGCGCGCGTACAAGTGCCAAAGGAATCGGCATGGGTCGATGTACAATAGCGTAAGGCATGCATCCTGCGGCCTCGATAACGTTGTAGAGATTGGAGCTACCAGTGAACAAGAACCTACGCCTCACGATTATCTGCTTCATCGTCACGCTCGTGCTGCTGGCCATCTCGGTCTTCGTGTTCCACTCTGACATAACGACCGAAGGCCTGCTCCTAGCCTTCGGCGTCGTCGAGCTGGCATACATCATCTACCTCGTCGCGACGGGCAAGGGCCGCAGCTGAGAAGAGTAAATTGCTAGAGAAGCCTGTACATTTGAAGGGAATATGATCATGAACAAACGAATCGTGGCCTTAGTCGTTTCGGCCCTGGCGGCGGCCTTGTTGCTGACCGCTTGCGCAGCCCCAGGCTCATCTGCAGGGTCGGCAAGCATCGAGAAGAAGACCGTTCCCGCGCGAATTCAGATGGGAAAAGATCGTCCCATCACGGACGGCGAGATGAACCTCTACTTCGTCGGCGGCGGCGACATCCCCTACGTGGCGCTCTCCGAATACATGCCCTTCGTCGGGAGCATCTACGAGGACGAGGACCTGGGCATCTCGGCAGCGGAATACGAGATCAGTCGGCCCGGCGAAGGCCACGTCTGGGTGAAGAGGGCCGACAACGACGCCGTGATGGACATCGACCCCGCCAAGGACACGATCGAGTTCCTGGGGATGAACCAGTTCGTCGCCACGCCGGGAAGCTCTTCCCTCCTGGCGATCATCAGCATGGGGGAGTCCGGGACGGGCGGCCATTCCAACCTGCTGCAGGACGACGGCACCTCGTATGAGCGGTCGAGCTTCGACAACACCGTGCTCGACCTGTCCGAATACGAGATCGACCTGATCGACCAGGACGGCGAGTGCTACGTTCCGCTCCAGACGGTAAACGACCTGCTGGTGTCCCGCACCTATTTGTACGTGATCTACAACGGCGAGAAGCTGATCGTCGCCCCGCACCAAAGCGAGCTGATAGACGAGATGTACGAGGCCGAGACCGGCCCCATGAGCGAAGATTTCGCGAAGTTCAACTACAACGAGCTGCGCTTCTTGCTGGACTACTTCTACGGCCTGAAGCCGGAGCACGACATCGACAACTTCGGAGACTTCTTCCTCTCCACGGGGCTCTGGGGCGACCTCGCCGGGACCGACCCCAAGGCGTTCGACGACGCCCTGCGCATGCTCACCCTGAAGTACTTCGACGACGGCCATAGCGGGCTGCTCAAGGAGTCCTACCTGGCGGGAAAGGCCGACCCGGACGACACGGAAGCATCCCTGGAGAGCCTGAAGGCCTTGGGAACATCCATAAGCGAGGGCACATGGTCGGGCTTCGCGCGCAAGTCGAAGCGGGCCGAGTACT
>JAFUBE010000153.1 GCA_017460365.1 Eggerthellaceae bacterium | reverse complement strand
TTACGGGCTCCCTCCTGGCGTCGCAGCTGTGCGCCCTGCTGTTCGGCCGCGCTGCCTACCAGCCCCTGAGCGCGCGGGAAGTGAACGGAAGGCGCTACTTCGTAAGCCCGCTGATGCTCGCGCGCGACGAAGAGCTCGTGCAGGGCTGCCGCCTCTATGCGCTGTGCGGCATGCGGCACGAGGAAGCAGACGGGTTCGCGCACTCTTCCTCTCTGCAATCCATCGCCGACATCTTCTCGCGCACAGGGCTGGAAGGCCACAGCGCGCACGTGGCGAAGATCGCCGCGTTCAAGAACCTCTCGCTGCTCAACGACATCCACAGCGGCAACTACGGCGTCATCCGCAACGTCAAGACGGGCGAGCGCCGATTCGCGGCGCCCTTCGACTACGACCGCGCGTTCGGTTTTCCCAATGACGAGTGCGCGTACGAGGAGATGTGCGCCAACCCGAAGACCGCCGCGTTGTTCTGCGCGTACAGCTTCTCCGATTTTGAACCGTCATGGGACTGGGGGTGGTACGACCCACGCGTCCTCGAGGGTTTCGAGGACCGCATTGTGGAAGCCTACGCTCACCTTCAAAACCTACCGTCCAACTTCGGCCAACTGGTAGCCCGACTCTTCGTCATCCAGCGCTCGTACCTCAACGACGTCGCTTCGGCGGGGTGACAAACCGCCGTCCGCTGTCAACCAAAAACCGCGACATCCAGAAACGCCGTCCTTTCGAATTCAATGCTGCTTTGAAGGCGTTATAGAGTAGACGCCACAGTCCGACTGTTACCGCCGTATTCGTGGTAGTTAACCTCGTAATAAATTGATAAAATGCAGTAGTAAGCTGCAAAATCAAAAGATAAGAGGAACGCACATGGAACGCACGCTCATGGACAAGCTGGTCGAGTGGAAGGCGTCTTCAAACCGAAAGCCGCTGCTGCTCTACGGAGCCAGGCAGGTTGGGAAAACCTGGCTGCTCGAAGATTTCGGGAGGCGTGAGTACAAGCGGGTCGTGCGCGTCGACTTCCTGAAAGAGGCGTCACTGCGCCCGATCTTCCAACGCGACCTCGACGTCGAGCGCATCGTCCGCGAGATTGCGCTGCGGAAGGGCACGGCCATCGACCAAGCCGACACGCTTCTCATCCTCGACGAGATACAGGAGGCGCCCGGGGCGCTCACGTCGTTGAAGTACTTCTGCGAGGACATGCCTGAGCTCCATGTCGCTGCGGCGGGGTCCTACATGGGCATCGCCAAGCACGAGGGCGAATCGTTTCCAGTGGGCAAAGTCGACTCGCTCACCTTGCGCCCGATGGGCTTCCTCGAGTTCCTGGACGCATGCGGGCAGGAGATGCTTGCGAGCGCGATTCGGGCACGGGACTTCGCTGCTATCGAGCGTTCTGCTCGCGACCTCGCCGAAGAGCATCTGAGGAACTACCTCTTCGTTGGCGGCATGCCCGAAGCCGTGTCGGCCTTCACGCAAAGAGGCAGCTTCGAGGAAGCGCGCGACATCCAGCTTCAGATCGTGTCGGACTACGACGGCGACTTCAGCAAGCATGCGCCCGCCAGGTTGTTTGAGCGAATGCGGCTCGTGTGGAGGTCGCTCCCCTCGCAGCTCGCACACGAGAACAGGCGTTTCGTGTACGGTGCGGTTCGCAAGGGGGCCCGCGCCAAGGACCTCGAGGAAAGCATCCAGTGGTTGAGGGATTACGGCGTCGTGCGGAAGGTTCCCCGCGCAACGGCGCTTCGAGTCCCGCTTGCAAGCTATGAGGACCTTTCGGCGTTCAAGCTGTTCTGCGTCGACGTCGGCTTGCTCGGCGCGCTCGCCGACCTTCCCGCGCATGCGGTCGTCGAGGGGTCGCGCTTGTTCACAGAGTTCAAGGGCTCCCTCACTGAGCAGTACATCATGCAGGAACTGCTGCTCATGGGCGCTGCGCCGTACTATTGGGCCGCCGATAACGCCACAAGCGAAGTCGACTTCGCAGTGGGGTTAGGGGGGTGCATCGCGCCGATCGAGGTGAAGGCCGCCGAAAACCTGCGAGCACGCAGCCTCCGCGTTGCATGCGAGAGGTTCGCCATCCCCAAAGGCGTGCGCACGTCGCTGTCGGGCTATCGCGATGACGGCTGGCTCGTTAACATTCCGCTGTGGGGTTTCTCCCAATTGCGCGAAGACGACCTGTGTTGATGGAAGGTGTTTACTGGTTGGACCAGTAGTGCTCGTCAGCAGGGCGTTCTTCGAGCGAAAGCGAATCGAAGAATCTTTATTTGCTCAATCGCGTCCAAATGAACGGATTAAGCAAATAAACGATGGTTCGACCAAGCGAGATGGGGATAGGCCGAAAAAGCCGTGACGTTCTGGAACATCGGGGCTCGCGGGGCGCGAAAACTTTTGGGCGCGTTTAACATGAGGGCACCGTAATGTCGCACCGACTGAAAGGACGCGCTATGGATCTCGAAAACCTCGACATCAGCCCCGAGCTGCGCGAGAAGGCGAAGGCGTGCAAGTCGCCCGAAGAGCTGCTGGCACTGGCCAAAACGGAGGGCTACAGGCTCTCCGAGGAAGAGTTGGAGGCCGTCTCCGGCGGCGGTTGGTCATGCGGTAGCTTTAATCCGGCGGCACCAGGCCCCCAGTAATTGCTGCTAAAGTCTTCGTAGACACGGGATCCCTGTTTTTTGCCAGTCAAATCGAGTAGCATCGACGGTGCCGGGAATCCGATTTTTTTGGAGGGGGCATGCCCCCTCCAAAAAAATCGCGCGGCCCGCCGCGCATCCCCCGGCGCTGCCGAGGAGGGAGGCTCCATGGCCTACAACAAGCTCAACCCGCTCGAGAAGGAGATGCTCATACGGCTCTACCGCCGCAACCCGAACACCAAGATGTCGGAGTTCTGCGCGGCCAACAACGTGAGCACGGCGGCCTTCAAGAGCTGGATCGCCAAGTACGACGAGGGCGGCCTGGCCGCGCTGT
>JAFUBE010000152.1 GCA_017460365.1 Eggerthellaceae bacterium | reverse complement strand
CTGCTCATGTACCTGAACACGGTGAACTTCGGGGCTGGTGCGTACGGTGCCGAAGTTGCGGCTCAGCGCTATTTTTCAAAACCTGCGTCTGATCTCACGCTTACCGAGGCGGCCCTGCTCGCGGGTATTCCGCAGTCGCCTACGTACAACGACCCGCTGCAGTATCCCGAGCACGCGCTCCAACGGCGCAACCGCGTACTTGAACGCATGCTCGGCGAGAACTACATCACGCAAAGCGAATATGCCGCTGCAATCGCTGCTCCCCTTGGCCTGAATCCGAAGGATGTTTCCGACGATGGAATCATTGCCTATCCGTACTTCACAAGCTACGTTCGCTATCTGCTCTACAACGATTACGATTTGTCCGAGTCGGACATCCTCAAAGGCGGCTTGAAGGTGTACACGACGCTCGACGTGGGCAAGCAACTCGACGCCGAGGCCGCTTGCGCCAAGAAGCGCGAGTCGATGTACAACGACGCCATGGAAGTCGCCATGGCTGTGGTCGATCCCGATTCGGGCAACGTGCAGGCCATTGTCGGTGGTTCCGACTACAGTGTGAGCGAGGTTAACCTGGCTACCGGTCAGGGCGGTGGCGGGCGTCCGTGCGGTTCGGTGTTCAAGACTTTCACGCTGGTTGAATGCATCAAGAAAGCCATCAGCCCCACGGCGACGTATGTCGACTGCAGCTCGCCCGCCACCGTCGATGGTTACACGCTCGAGAACTATGCCAACACGCAATACGGCACGCGCTCGATTAGTGGAGCTTTCGCCGTCTCGTCGAACACGGGGTTCGTCCGCCTCATCTCTGCAGTCGGTGTGAAAGACGTTGCCAATACGGCTCACGAGCTGGGCGTCACATCCGATCTGCACGAAGATGAGGCGGGTGCCACGCTCACGCTCGGTGTGCAGAACGTCACGCCGCTCGAGCTCGCGAATGCCGTGGCCACGATCGCCAACGGCGGCACGCGTCATGACCTGTGTGCCGTTACCACGATCGAAGATCGCGATGGCAAGGTGATCGTCGACGACAGCGATCCTTCCAAGCGTTCCGAGCGCGTGCTCACGCCCGAGCAGGCCCATGCCGTGCAGGAAGTCATGCGCGGCGTGGTTACGAGCGGTACCGGCACGGCCGCCTCGATGTACAACGGCCAGCAAGTTGCTGGCAAGACCGGTACCTCCGAAGACTACAAGGACATTTCGTTTGTCGGCTATACCCCCTTCATCGCTGCCTCTATCTGGGTGGGCGATCCCACGAACGTGTCGGCTGTGCCCACGGGCTCGGCAGCAGACGTGTTCCGCAATTATGCAACGGCGGTGATGGAGCGCGAAGATCTTCCCGTGAAAAACTTCCCCGAGGCGAGTAACCCCGAATACAAGCCTTTCGAGAGCTCGCAATACCACGTTTCGTCGGGTTATTCCTATTACTACAATTCCTACGAGAGCTACGACAACAGCTACAACGACGACAGCGCAAATCAGTCGAGCGGCCAAAGCGGAAATGCCGACGCTGGACAAAGCGAGCAAAAAGAGGAAAAGAACAAGCAATCAGACGATTCGGGCGGCACGAAGAAAAACTCCGGCGATAGCGGTTCTGGCACGAAAAAGAAGAATTCGGGCTAGTATTACTATGCGTTTCGGCAACATCTTGCCATCCTCATAAGCTTTCGATGGTAATGTGTGCCAAAACGCGAAAAGGGTGGCTGTATGAAACACATCACGATGAAGATTTGCGCATGCGCATGTGCGCTAGCCCTTGCAACGGGAGCGCTTGCTGGTTGCGCGGCAAACGGCTCGCAGGCCAACACCGAGCAGCAGGCGAACCGTGCGTACATGTCGCAAGTGAACGGCATCATGGACGAGTTGGGAACCGATCTCGATTCGTTCGTCGACGCGGTCTCGCGCGGCGACGTCGTGAACATGCGCACGCAGGCCGATAATGCGTACAAGAAACTCGACGAGCTGAATGCGATCGAAGTTCCAGAGAGCCTGTCCGACATCCAGAATAACTACCTCGAGGGTACTTCCAAACTGCGCGAGGCCCTGAACGGCTACATCGACCTGTACACCGAAATCAGTTCCGGCTCCTTCGATCAGTCGAAATACGAGGGCCGCCTCGCCGAGATCCAGTCGAAGTACACCGAAGGCATCTCCGCCCTCGAACAAGGTGATCAAACCGCCGCCTCCAAGCAGTAACGCGAGCCGCTTCGCCTCGGACCCGACCGGGTGCATCTGCGGCGAGCGCCCCACCTACCG
>JAFUBE010000151.1 GCA_017460365.1 Eggerthellaceae bacterium | reverse complement strand
GGCGCCAAGCGCGCCATCCGCGAGATGTAGCAAGAAGGCGTGCAAGGCACTGACTACACTTCCACGCAGGTTTCGGAGGTGGGCGACGCCGAAAGCGCGGCGCCTTCCATCCGACTTGTCGACAGTATTATCGAACGCGGCATTTCCGATCGCGCTTCCGACATTCACATCGAACCGCAAGCCGATATCGTGAATGTCCGCATGCGCGTCGACGGCTTGCTGCGCAACACACTGACCATTCCCAAGGAACTGCAGCAATCGGTTACCAGCCGCATCAAGATCATGTGCAACATGGACGTCACCGAGCGCCGCGTGCCGCAAGACGGCCGTGCCATCGTGCGCATCCGCATGCGCGAGGCTGACCTGCGTACTTCCACGCTGCCCACCGTGCACGGCGAGAAGATCGTCATGCGAATCCTCGACCGCGAAGCCAAGCAGAACACGGCCGAGGAGCTGGGCTTCTACGGCAAGAACCTCACGGTCTACGAAGAGCTGCTGAAAAACACGCAGGGGGTCATCCTGCTCGTGGGCCCCACGGGCTCGGGCAAGTCGTCTACCCTGTTCACGATGATCAACCACTTGAACACCGAAGAAGTCAACATCGTCACGCTGGAAGACCCGGTCGAATACAACATCACGGGCGTGAACCAGGTGCAGGTTAACGAGAAGACCGGCATGACGTTCGCCAGCGGCCTGCGTTCCATCCTGCGCCAGGACCCCGACATCGTGGGCGTCGGCGAGATTCGCGATGACGAAACGGCCGAGATAGCCATGCGCGCCGCCGTAACGGGCCATCTCGTGCTGTCCACGCTGCACACGGGCGATGCCGTCTCCACGCTCGACCGCCTGTCCGACATGGGCATCGAGCCGTACATGCTGGCCACAGCCCTGAAGGGCGTTATCTCGCAGCGCCTCGTGCGCCGCGTGTGCACACATTGCCGCGAGCCGTACACGCCCACGCCGGAGGAATTGGCCAGCCTGGGCATCGACGAGTCGTCGACCGACGTGCAGTTCTACCGCGGGGCGGGTTGCTCGGAGTGCTTCAACAGCGGTTATCGGGGACGCATCGTCGTGGCCGAGGCGCTTGTCATCGACCGGGATATCTCCAATGCTATCCACAAGGAGGCGCCGCGCGATGAGCTCATGGCCGCCGTGCGCGCATCGGGCTTCGAGCCCATCATCAACAACGCCCGCGATCTCGTATTGCGCGGCATCACCACCATCGACGAGGTCAACCGCATCATCCACACGACCGACTAGCCGCATCGCTGAGTGGCGCCCGAAAGGCAGGAAGCGCACATGGGATTGATGGACACTATCGTCGAACAGGCAGAGGCCCTGCGTGCGTCCGACGTTCACGTTGCGGCAGGAGTTCCCATTCGCCTGCGTGTTGACGGCAAGCTGCGCGACATGGGCGACCATATCCTGACAGCCGACGATTGCGAGGCCATCGCGCGCGATGCTGCCGGCGACGATTTCGAGAAGATCGCCCAGATCGGCGAGCTCGACATGGCGGGAACGTATGCCGGCCATGTG
>JAFUBE010000016.1 GCA_017460365.1 Eggerthellaceae bacterium | reverse complement strand
TGGAATGATGTGCGAGTACTGCGAGCAAGACGAGGCTGGCAACATGAAGTGGCTGCGCGACGAGCCCGACAACGCGGCGTGGCTTGAGGAATTCGGCGGCGAGTGGGCGATCGTGGCGAGCGTGACCGCCCGCTGCTGCGGCACCGATTGCACGACGGAGACGTACGTGCCGGTGAACAACTGCCCGATGTGCGGGAGGAAGCTGCGATAAGGTGAACTTGGGTAAGATAGGTGGGTAGGATAATGGGCTTTGACGAGAAGCGGGCCATGTTCCGGTTGCTGGGGATGGTCGCGGGCGCGTGCTCGATGATGCTGGACGTGATGTCTCTGATGCTCAACGAGCGGGGCCGCGACGCCTTCAGGCAGTACGCGCAGGCCATCCGCGACGAGATGGTTAAGACTTCGGGTAGTGAGGAGGATTCCGATGGATAACGGAGCCGGGACGTTCGACATGCTCAACGACGCGCTCTTCGCCCAGCTGGGCAAGCTGCAGTCGATCGACCCCGGGAACGCCGAGCAGATGGACCGGTGCATCGAGCAGAGCCGCGCGGTGTCGCAGCTGGCAGGCAACATCATCGCCAACCACAAGGCCGCGGTGGACGCCATGCGCTTCTACGAGCAGGCGGGCATGGACGCGGGCGGGCTGATCGCGTCCGCGCCCAGGATGCTCGGGGGCGGGCGCTAGCCGCGCCGCTCCATGTCCTCGCGCACGAGCCGCTTGAGGTAGGGCGCGATGCCCTCGGGGCGGGACTTGATGAAGTCGTACACGTCCATCTCGTTCGGGGAGAAGCGGATGGCTATTTGCTTCGTCTTCTCCTTCTGGTATTTCCTGTTTGCGCGCTTTTGGGCGTCGGTGGTCATGGTGTATCCTTCCACAGAGGGAGCCTTGGCCTTCACCTCCTTCCCCCGACCCCCCGAAGGGGCCGGGTTCGGGGTCTTGGCCTATCGTCTACGCTTCAAGAGCTTGACGGTGACCGTGAGGCAGAATCGCCAAATCCGGACTCTCACGCTCATGGCTCCCTCCTTTCTCTCGTGACTTCCTGACATGAATAATATAACGCTAGCGCCATATCATGTAAAGTGCTAGCATTATATTCCACAAACCAACCACAACCGAATAGGCAGGTCAGAGCATGAATCTAGGTCTAGACCGATGACGCGCACGTACACGCCCGCCGAGGAATCCTGGCTGCGCGAGAACTACCATGCGGGCACCATCAACGACACGCTGGACGCCTTCGAGCGCGAGTTCGGGCGCAGGCCGTCCAGGCAGGCGCTGTTCGTGAAGGCCAACAAGATGGGCCTGCGCAAGGACCGCCACTGCTCGGAGCGCTTCGAGCCTGCCGAGATGCGCATCAGGTGGTCGGAACCGAGGTTCGCCGACATGCACGACTGGATGCTCGCCAACGACACCGGCGAGAGCGTGTTCGGCACGATCGACGCGTTCGAGGCCGAGTTCGGCGTCAGGCTCAACCGCTCGCAGGTGTCGCGGTTCCGCAGCGTCTACGGCACCGGCAAGCGCGCGAGCCACGGCGGTGGCAAGCCGAGCAAGCCAGTCGGCAGCGAGCGGCTCGGCAAGGACGGCTACCTGATGGTGAAGGTGCGCGAGTGGCCTGACGTGCCGCAGACGAAGGACAACTGGAGGTTCAAGCACCATGTCGAGTACGAGAAGGCGCATGGCCCCATACCCGACGGCCACGTCGTGCTGTTCGCCGACCATGACAACCGCAACTTCGACCCGGGCAACCTGGTCGCCATCCCGCGCAAGTACATCGGGCAGCTCAACAACCCCGGCCTGCCGGGCTACAGCGACCGCGAGTCCCTGCTGGCGTGCATCGCCCTCTGCGACCTGCGCAGCGGAATCCTCGACGCCGAGAACTCGGCGCCCAGGACGTGCGGGGTGTGCGGCGCCGTCTTCACGCCGGCGCCCGGGCAGCGCGCGTATCGGTCGCCGCCCAAGACTTGCCCCGGCTGCCTGGCGGCCGGGAGGAAGGCGCCGGGGGACAGGGCGGCTGGAGGGCAGCGCAGGTGCGAGGTGTGCGGGGCGGCCTACGTGGCAGCCAGGGAC
>JAFUBE010000015.1 GCA_017460365.1 Eggerthellaceae bacterium | reverse complement strand
TTTGGGTCTGGCAGTAAGTGGGGCAGTCGGGTCTGCGGGGCGGCGGCGGGCGGGGAGATTGCCGCACCAAATGATGGGTTCGTGTCCAGCGGCGCATTCACTATAATGGCAGCATGGCTAATTACGTGAAAACACTGGCGATCGTCGGCGGCGGTGCGGCGGGGCTGGCGGCGGCCGTGCGTGCGGGGGAGTGCGCGCGCGAACGCGGCTATGCCCTGGAAATCGTCGTCTACGAGAGTGACGAGCGGGTGGGCCGCTCGATCCTGGCGACCGGAAACGGGCGCTGCAACTTCTCGAATTCCCATATCGACGTGCGGGAATACTACAATGCCGAGTTCGTCGGCGACGCGTTCGATGCGCTCGGCGCCACATCTGGGTACAGCCCCGTGCACGCGTTTTTCGCGGGGCTTGGCCTTGCGTGGCGCGAAGAGACCGACGGGCGTCAATACCCGCTTGCGAACAAGGCGAGCGTGGTCGTCGACGTGCTGCGTGCGGCCGCAGCCGAGCTCGGCGTGCGCGAAGAGTGCAACATGCACGTGTCGATGATCGACCCTCCGCACGAGCCGGGCAAGCCGTTCACTCTTCAGATGCGCGACGGCCTGTTCCAGCGCGCCGATGCGGTCATCGTCGCCTGCGGCGGCCGCGCTGTTGCGGCGCTCGAGGCGCACGACATGGAGCGCCTGCGCACGCGCCCGGTGCTTGGGCCGATAAAGGTGGCGCCCGACGACATCCCGTTTGCGCGCGAGCTCGACAACATCCGCGTGAAATGCGCCGTCACGCTTGCGCGCAAGCAAGGCGTCGTGTATTCGCGCATCATGACCGAATCAGGCGAGCTGATGTTCCGCAAATACGGCGTGTCGGGAATCTGCGTGTTCAACCTGTCGCGCTTCGCCTGGCCGGGCGACGTGCTGCGCATCGACTTCCAGCAGGTGGGCGGAGCGGCGCAAGCCGAGGACCTGCTCATGGAGCGAAGACGCGCGCTCGCGCCGATATACAGCGGCGAGCTCACGTACGAGCAGCTGCTGCGCGGTCTGCTTTTGCCGCGCGTGTCCGAGGCGATCCTGAAAGGCGCCGAGATCGATCCCGCGAGCGAGTTCAAGCCATTCGAAGCCGGCCCGCTCGCGCGCCTGCTTACGGCGTATCCGCTCGAGGTGGCGGGCATCGCCGACCCCGACATATCGCAGGTTCGCCGCGGCGGCTTCGCGGTGGAGACGTTCGACCCCGCAACGATGGCGGCGCGTAAGATCGATGGCTTCTATGCAGCCGGCGAGGCGCTTGACGTGGACGGGCCGTGCGGGGGCTACAACTTGCATTGGGCCTGGGCGTCGGGCTTGCTTGCGGCTCGTTCGGCTGTCGAATGGCTGGCCCGCCGGTAGGGCGCCTGCGAGCGCGAACCCGAGTTCCGAAAACATCAAGCGCAGGCACAAGGAGTGATGCAACGTGATCGAAGTGTCGGGAGTACGCCTTCCGCTTGACGCAGGCTTGCCTGGTGGCGAGAAGATCGTTCGCTCGGCGGCAGCCAACGCGGTGGGCGTGAACGCGGCCGACGTTGAGCAGGTGAAGCTCGTGAAGCGCAGCGTGGACGCGCGCAAGGGCGACGTGCGCTTCATCGCCACGGTTGCGATCGAGTGCGGGCTGCCCGCCGATTCCCCCAAACTCAAGCTCGCGAAGGGCGTGCGCGTAAAAGCGCACGTGCCCTACGAGCCGCTCGAGATTTCGCGGCGGGCGCTTGTAGGCGGCGAGCCGCGCCCGGTGGTC
>JAFUBE010000014.1 GCA_017460365.1 Eggerthellaceae bacterium | reverse complement strand
GCTCGCCGCGGAAGTGACAGATCGTGTCTGACGGGAAGTGTCACGCCCACAAGATGCTTTGCCTTAGTCGGCGAAGTGGGAGTTGTAGAGCTCGGCGTAGAAGCCATTTTGGGCGATGAGCTCGGCGTGCGTTCCCTGTTCGGCGATATCGCCTTCGCGGATGACGACGATCAGGTCGGCATCGCGGATCGTGGAGAGGCGATGCGCGATGACGAACGACGTGCGGCCGGCCATGAGGCTATCCATTGCAGCCTGGATGCGCTCTTCGGTGCGGGTGTCGACCGAGCTCGTGGCCTCGTCGAGCACGAGCATGCGGCGGTTCGCCAAAAACGCGCGCGCAATCGTGAGCAGCTGGCGCTGGCCGGCGGATATGTTGCTTGCATCTTCGTTGATCACGCAATCGTAGCCGCCGGGCAACGTCTCGATGAAATGATGCGCGAACGCACGGCGCGCCGCTTCCTCGATTTCCTCGTCGGTCGCGCCCGGCTTTCCATACGCGATGGTCTCGCGCACCGTGCCGTGGAACAGCCACGTGTCCTGCAGCACCATGCCGAACATCTCGCGCACGCGCTCGCGCTCGATGTCGCGGATGTCGACTCCGCCGATGCGGATGGCGCCCGACTGCACGTCGTAGAACCGCATGAGCAGCTTCACGAGCGTGGTCTTGCCGGCGCCCGTGGGCCCGACGAACGCAACCGTCTGACCTTCGCTTACCTGCGCGCTGAAATCGCGGATGATGGGCACATCGGGGTCGTAGCCGAAACGCACGTGGTCGAAGGCAACGTCGCAGGAAAGCTCGTCGGTGTTCACGTCGGATCGCTCGGGCGTTTCCTCGTCGGCTTCGAGGAACTCGAACACGCGCTCGGCTGCGGCGGCCGTCTGCTGAAGCACGTTGGACACCTGCGCCAATTGCGTGATCGGTTGCGTGAAGTTCTTCACGTACTGGATAAACGCCTGGATGTCGCCGACCGTGATGACGCCCTGCACGGCGAGCACGCTGCCGAGTATCGCGACCACGACGTAACCCAGGTTGCCGATGAGGTCCATGACCGGGCGCATGAGGCCGCTTAGGAACTGCGAGCGCCACGCGCTCTGGTAAAGCTTCTCATTCGTAGCGTTGAACTCGTCGATCGCCGACTGCTCGCGATGGTAGGCCTTCACGATGGCGTGACCCGAGAACGTCTCTTCGATCTGCCCGTCGATTGCGCCGAGGTTGGCCTGCTGGGCGTAGAAATGCTTCTGCGAGCGCTTCACGATGAGCCGGATGAACACGAGCGACGCCGGCACGATGAGCAAGGTGACGAGCGTCATCCACACGTTGATCGAGAACATGATGGCGACGACGCCCACCAGCGTGACCACCGAGCGCAACAGCTCGGATATGCCCTGGTTGAGGCTTTGTCCGAGCGTGTCGACGTCGTTGGTGATGCGCGAGAGCGTATCGCCCGTGCTCGTGCGCTCGAAATAGCCCACGGGCAGGCGGTCGATCTTCTCGGAGATCTCGCGGCGGAATTCGTAGCAGGTCTTCTGCGACACGTACGTGAGCACCCAGCCCTGCACGAATTGGCACGCCGCCGAACCCAGGTATATGGCCAGCGTGGTCACGAGGATGGTCCAGATCGCGTCGAAGTTGATGCCGCCAGTGCCCGCCACCTTGGCGACGAGCCCCTCGAACAGCTCGGTCGTCGCGGTGGAGAGCACCTTCGGCCCGATGACGTTGAACACGGTGGAGCCGATCGCGAAGAGAAGCGCAACGCCGACGGCCACCTTGAAGCGACCCATGAAGCGTATGAGCTTGCCAACCGTACCCTTGAAATCGCGCGGCTTCTCGGTGACGATCATGCGGCCGGCCGGACCGCCCGGCTTATAGCCGCGCCGCTTGCGCTGGGCCGTCTGTGCCAACTCGCGCTCTTGTGCCTCGTCATGTTCGCTCACGCGCGCTCACCCCCCTCTTGGCGATTCGGGGAGACTCCCGCTTTTCCGCCGAGCTCTTCGGGGGAAAGCTGCGAATAGGCGATCTCGCGGTACTGGTCGCAGGATTGCAGCAACTCGTCGTGGGTGCCGACGCCCACGACGCAACCCTCGTCGAGCACGACGATCTTGTCGGCCTGCATGACCGTGGCGATGCGCTGGGCCACGATGACCTGGGTCTTTCCGGGCAGACGTTCGGCAAGCGCGCGGCGCAGCGCCGCGTCGGTCTTGTAGTCGAGCGCCGAGAAGCTGTCGTCGAAGAGGAAGGCGCGCGCGTCGGTGGCGAGCGCGCGAGCGCTCGCGAGGCGCTGGCGCTGGCCGCCCGACACGTTCGTGCCTCCCTGGGTGATCTCGGCGTCTAGGCCGTCTTCTTTGGCCTGGACGAGGTCAGCCGCCTGCGCTATGTCGATCGCCTCGAGGATGCGCGCTTCATCGGGCTCGTCTTCGCCGTAGCCGACGTTGCTTGCGATCGTGCCCGTGAACAGGAATGCGCGTTGGGGCACGTAGCCGAACTGGCTGCGCAGATCGCCGAGCTTCCACGCTCGCACGTCGACCCCGTCGACGCGCACGGCCCCTTCACTCACATCGTAGAAGCGTTCCACAAGCTTCAAGATGGTCGATTTGCCCGACCCGGTCGAGCCGATGATGGCGCAGGTCTTGCCCGCGTCGGCCGTGAACGTGACGTCGCGCAGCACGCATTCGCTGTCGTCGTCGTACCTGAAGGACACGTGGTCGAACTCGACGGCGGCCCCCGGCGCGGCATTGTCGACGGCCTCGCCTGGAACCGGATCGGTTATCGACAGCTCGGCCTCGAGCACCTCGTCGATGCGCTTGGCGGACACGTCGGCGCGCGGGGCGATGATTGCGAGCATGCTCAGCATGAGGAAACCCGCGATGATGACCATCGAGTACGTGATGAACGCGATGAGGTCGCCGGTTTGGATGGTGCCCGCATCGATCTGGCCGGCGCCGAACCACACGATGGCGACCGACACGAGGTTCATGATCATCATCATGGTGGGCATCAGAAACGTCATCACGCGGTTCGTGAACAGCTGCGTGCGCATGAGCTTCGTGCTCGCCTCGTCGAAGCGGGCCTGCTCGTGAGCTTGCTGCCCGAACGCGCGCACCACCGAGACGCCGGTGAGCATCTCGCGCGAGACCAGGTTCACGCGGTCGATGAGCTTCTGCATGATGCGGAACTTGGGCATGGCGATCGCCATGAGCGCGATGACGACGGCCACGAGCGCGGCGATGGCGACGCCGATGAGCCAGCCCATCGAGATGTCCATGCGCGCAACCATGACGATGCCACCGATTGCGAGTATGGGCGCGTAGAGGACCATGCGCAGCAGCATGATCGTCATCATCTGGATCTGCTGCACGTCGTTGGTGCCACGCGTGATCAGGGACGCCGCGCTGAAGCGCTGCACCTCGGCGTCGGAAAACGACATGACCTTCGCGAAGAGCCGGCCGCGCAGCTCGCGGCCGACGCTCGCGCCGGTGCGCGATGCGACGAAGCCGACCGCCGTGGCGATGAGGGCCGAAAGCGCCACGAAGCCCATCATCTTGAGGGCCGTGAGCAGCAGATAGTTCATCTGCTTGGCGTTCATGTCGTAGCCAAGCGACGCGTACTCGGCGCACGCGGCTGCGATGCCGGCTTGAGCGAGCAAGTCGTCGGACATGCCGGGTTGCGCGAGGCCATGTGCTTGCGCGAGCGGCGCGGCCATGAGCGCATCGAGTTCGTCGCGGTGCTGTTCGCCATAGGGCGTGAGCTTGTAGGTGCCCGTCGCGGCATCGAGCGCGTACGAGTCTTCGAACAGCTGTCGGTCGAACTGCTGAGGCAGCGCACCTGACACCGAGCCGTAAGTGCGCTGTGAAAGCTCTTCGGCCGCGGCGTGTTCGACGCCTGCCTGCTGAATTCCCACGTCGACGATCTGGGACGTGTAGTTCGGAAGCATGAGGTCGCAGAACGCCTGCCCGATGAGCAGCACGAACACGATCAGCACCGCCCCCTTATGGCGGCCCAGGTACTTGAACAGCCTCACGCGTTGCCTTCCACATTGGATTGCCGACTTTAGGTAGTCTCGCGTAATCCGCGCTCCGTCGCCGCTGCTTTGCGAGCACTGTCACCGCTTCGTTACTTTCCGGCGTGACACTTCCCGTCAGACACGAAGCGTCATTTTTCGGGTGGCGCTCGCTGTTCCGCATGTCTCCCTCGAAAAATGACACTTCGTGTCTGACGGGAAGTGTCACACCCACGCGAACGTGACAGATCGTGTCTGACGGGAAATGTCACGCGCGTCGCGGATAACGTGAGCGCGACTTCGCCGCCACGGGAGCGCAACGCTTTCCCGATGGCGGCATGTGAACGCCATCGACGCCGATACGATGGCAGCGGTTTCGCCTTTCGGACAAACGGCCAGGCGGAAAAGATCCCGGATGAAAAGGAGGATTTCATGAACCCGTTTGAAGAGAAACCGAGCAAATCCGTACTCGACCTCGTGCCGAATTGGAGAGGGCTTTCGGTCAAGCCCTACAGCAAGCTGGCATGCGACCCGTTCACGAAGGAGCGCATCATCCTCATGAACGGCATCGAGGTGGAAGCGGCCATCTTCGGCCATAACTTCACGCGCCATTGCACCGACGACGCGCTCAAGCGCGATCTGGCGCTATGCCGGCGCATGGAGCAGATGCAGCAGAAGCGCGTCAACTGGATGAGCCCGTCCGACGAGAAGACCATCGAGACTACCATCGGCTACGAGCAGCTCGCGGTCGACCTCACCGCTTGCCTGGCGATGCGCGAGCCCGACCCCTACGTGAAAGCCGCGATGGACTTCGCCTTGCTCGAGGACTTCGACCACCTGTACCGCTACTCGAACCTGCTCGACTTCGACGGGGACGTGCCAGCGCACAAGCTGACGCTCGACATGGTCGAGATCACGCCGGGCCGCCCGACCATCGCCGAGCACCGCGATCCGACCGACGCCGTGCTGCGCCCGGGGAAGGGCGAGCGGATGGACATCCAGACGATCCTCGGCGCGATGACGCTCACCGCAGGCGAGCAGCAGACCATGAACTTCTACATGAACACGGGAAACACGCTGCCCGAAGGGTACGGCCGCGACCTGTACCAGGAAATCGCCATGGTCGAAGAAGAGCATGTCACGCAATACGAGTCGCTGCTCGACCCCACGCTGAGCTGGCTCGAGATGCTGCTTTTGCACGAATACCAGGAGTGCTACCTGTACCACTCGTTCTTCGAGACGGAAACCGACCGATACGTGAAGAAGCTTTGGGGCGAGCACCTGGAAATGGAGATTCTGCACCTGCACACGGCTGCCGAGCTGCTCGAAAAGCACGAAGGCAAGCACTACACCGACCTCGTGGGAACAGGCGAATTCCCCGAGCTGCTCGAGCTGAAGCCGACCACCGAGTACGTGCGCGCCGTGCTCGCCGAGCAAGTGAACCTGACAATCGATCGCGACGAGTTCGTCGACGTGGGAAGCCTGAACGACGAGCATCGGTTCTTCACGTGGAACAATCACGTGAACGGGCGCGTGCAAGACGTTCCGAGCCATGCCGTGATCCGCGAGCACATCAACCGCTTCGACGAGGACTACCGCCGCGAAATCGAACCGAACCCGATAGCCGGCCTGCAAGACCGCACGAGCGACAACACGCAGGTGGCGCGCTCAAAGGCATAACGGCCGCCGCGCGGGGATAGGCTGAACGAGCCGCAGACGATGCGCTCCCGCCAGCCACTTCGCGTGACACTTCCCGTCAGACACGTTCTGTCACTTCCGTGAGGGGCTGCGCTGCGTGACACTTCCCGTCAGACACGAAGTGTCATTTTTCGAGGAAAGCATGCGGCACGGCGAGCGCCACCCGAAAAATGACACTTCGTGTCTGACGGGAAGTGTCACGCGAAGTGGCTGGCCTTCACTTTGGGCGATAAAACAGCATGGTGACGAGGGCGAAGGCGTTGAAGAGCGCGACGCAGAGCAGCATGTTCTGGTAGCCGCCCATGCCGGGGGTCGACGAGATGAGCCCGACGAAAATGGCGGGCGCGATCGAGGTTCCGATCTGGCGGATGAGCGTGATGGTGGCGATGGCGGACGTGCTCTCGTCGGCGGAAACGTTTTCCAAGATCATGTAGTTCGTCGGCGCGCCCATCGCCATGCCCATGCCGGCGCCGACGACCGCGAGCCCGACGATGAACGCGATGCGCCCAGGCGCCGCAGCGGCGACGAGCGCCAAGAACAGCAGGCCGACGATGGAGACCCCGAAGCCGATGACCATGACGGGTTTGGGACCGACTTTGTCGAGCAGCTTGCCGGTCACGGGCGTGGTGACAAACGACGTAAGGCCGATTGCGAGCACGTAGTAGCCGCCCGATCCGAGCGGCTCGCCCATCGCGTATTCGGCAAGCTCGGGAACGAGCACGAGCGAGATGACGAAACACCCGATGAAAAACGACACCATCATGGTGATGACGATGGGGCGGCTGTGGAAATACTCGAGGTGAAACACCGGGTCTTGCGCGCGCGACTCGACGAACCTGAAAACGATGGCCGCCACGGCCGCACCCGCGAGCGGCCCCCAGGTCGCGGGCTGTGCGAGCGTCTCCGCGAACTTCGTGAAGTCGATGTTCTTAACGCCAAGGAGCAGCAACAGCACGAACAGCGCGAACAGCAGCGAGCCGGCGACGTCCATTCTGGCGGTGGCAGGTTCAACCTGGCTGTCGGGCAGCAGCACGACCGCCGCAACGATGACGGCCGCGCAGAACGGCACGCAAAGGTAGAACATCATCGGCCAGTTCTGGGCTCCGAACGCACCGACGACCGCGCTTCCCGCAACCGCGCCGAACACGTTGGACACCCCGACCACCATGGCCGCGAGCCCGAGCGCCATGCCGCGCTTCTCTTCGGGAAACGACGTGCCGATCTCCGCATTGGCCACAGGGATCATGCCGCCCGCGCCCGCCGCCTGGACCACGCGGCCCACCAGCAAGAGTGCAAGTCCGCCGAACTGCTGGGACAGCCCGCACAGGACCGACCCCGCGCAGAAGATGCCGACGCAGATCGCAAATACGCGTTTGCGACCCCGTCGGTCGGCGATCTTGCCGATGATGGGAATGAGCGCTGCGTAGAAGAGCGTGTAAATGTTGATCATCCAGATGCCGAGCGTGCCGTCGATGCCGAAATCGGCTTGAATGACCGTGCGCGCCGGGGAGATCATGCCGACGTACAGGCCGCCGATGAGAAGGCCCACAAGATACGTTGCCAGGACAAGCCCGAGTCGGCCGCTGCGTTTCTCGATTGTCCCTTCGCCTTGCTTCATGTCCTTTATTTAACGCCTCCGCACGCCGCGCTGCAAGCGCCAGGCGATGAAACGCACGCTAAGCATGGCGGCGCTTGACGCTCGAAGGGGTATCATTAACGCCATGCCGAGCTGGAACATACATACCGCACATGTCGAGCGCCTCTTCGCCGAACATTCCGCGAACGAGCTCGGCATCGCCGATGCGAACGCGTTTCTGTTCGGCAACTACGCTCCCGACATCTACCTGGGCTTCATGGTTCCCGACACCACCTTCAGGCTCGACTACTGCCTGACGCACCTGGCGACGCCCCATAACATACCGGCGCCCGACGCCGACCGCTTCTGGGACGAATGCATCGCGCACGAGGCGCGCAAGCCCAAGTCGGGAAACGTGATGTCGCTCACGCTGGGCGCCTGGGCCCATCTGGTGGCAGACCGCACGTACAACCTGCGGTTCCGCCAGTTTTGCGACACCCGCGATACTCCCCAAGGCGAGCAGCTGCGCCTGCGCAAGCAAGCCGACTTCGACCTGTTCGGCCACTCGCTTGGAATCGCAAGCTGCGCCGAGGCGAATGACGAGCTCTACGACGCCGCGCGCCGGTTTCGCCCCTACAGCATCCTGCCTGCCGATGTCGAGCGCACCATCGAAGTCGCAGCCGCCATCGTGCGCGAGTCGGCCGCGCGAGTCGACGCCGGCGAATACCAGCTGCTCTCCCCCGAATGGCTCGCTGAAACCTTCGAGCTTTGCCACACGCTCATCGCTGGCCGCCTGCTCGCTTGGCGAGAACACCGGGTCTAACGGAAAGTGTCACACCGCGTTCGGGATGGGGTAAAGACGCGTTATGCTAGCGCGAAAGCCATCGGGGTATCCTGGGGGCTACGATGCGGACGTTCCCCTACCCACAAGCGAGCTCGATGCGTACATCCACGCGCCTGCGAACCT
>JAFUBE010000150.1 GCA_017460365.1 Eggerthellaceae bacterium | reverse complement strand
GCGAAGGTGCCTACGCATCGCGCATCCTGCCCGGCGGGCGCAACTTCTCGGGCGGGCAGTTGCAGCGCCTCGAGATCGCGCGCGTGCTCGCGCAGGACCCCACCGTCATCATCCTCGACGAGGCCACGAGCGCGCTCGACGCGAAGACCGAGGCCGAGGTCATCCGGCGCATCCGCGACCGCGGCATAACCTGCATCGTGGTGGCCCACCGCCTGTCGACCATCCGCGACTGCGACGAGATCATCGTGCTCGACGATGGCAAGGTGGTCGAGCGCGGCACGCACGCCGAGCTGCTGGCAGCCGGTGGCGCCTACGTGGAGCTGGTGCGCAATGACTAGCATGAAGGTGTCCGCGCTCCATGCCGTATTCCCCGTTCGGCGCTGTGCCGCCGCCCGTGTCGGTTCGGCGCTGACGCGCCGCGGGCGCCACGAGTGGCGCCCCTTCGGGCTTCCGGCCGAGCGGGTGTGTTTCGCCCCTTTGGCTCGGCGTGCCGGCGAGTCCCGTGGCGCCGCCGGGCGCATGTCCGCTTGGCGTGCCGGTAGGCCCCGTAGGGGCGGCACTGGTGCCGCCCGATGCGCCGCCAGGCGCATATTTGCTGCCAACACGGAGTTGGTGCGCAAAGGCCAGCATGCACGCAAAACCGCTGTAGGGAACGGGTAGCATGAGCTGGCTGGAATCGCAGATCGAACAGCGTCGAAAGCTGGATGCGCGGCTGACCGAGCGCGCGTACGCGAAGCTGGCCGCCAGCGTGACCGGCCCGCGCGAGGCGCCGGTGTTCCAGGAGAGCGATCTCGAGCGGGCAGACGGCGCCGCCCGGATTGCGCTGCGCTACTGCGGCGCCGAGCCGGGCGAGGTGCCCGACGGCGTGACCGATGTCGACGAGTACCTCGAGCACATGTTCGCCCCCTCGGGCGTCATGCGCCGCAGGGTGCGGCTCGATTCCGGCTGGCATAAGCGCGCGTTCGGAGCCATGATCGCCCACCTCGACACCGGCGAGACGGTTGCGCTCATCCCGCGCGGCGCCGGTTATTGCTACTACGAACCCGGCACCGGCGCGCGGGTGCGCGTTACGGCGAGCGTGGCCGAGCGCATCGACAGCGATGCGCTGCTGCTCTACCGCGCGCTGCCGGCCCGTCCGCTCACCGCGAGCGACCTCGCGCGCTTCATGGGGCGCGTGTTCGACGCGAGCGACTACCTGCTGGTGGTCGCCGCAGCGTTGGCGGCCACGTTGGTGGGCATGCTTCCCGCATGGGCGAACCAGGTGGCGTTCGGCGTGGTGGTACCGTCTGGCCAAGCCGACCTCATCGCCCCGATAGGCGCCCTGCTCGTGGGCGTGGCGGCGGCCACCGTCATCTTGGGAGCGTGCCGCAACCTAGTGATGAGCAGCGTTTCCCTGAAGCTCGGCGTGGCGTGCGAAGCCGCCATGTTCTCGCGCTTGCTCTCGCTTCCCACGTCGTTTTTCAAGCAGTATTCGTCGGGCAACCTGGCCATGCGCATCTCGCAGGTGAAGGGGCTCACGCGCCAGGTCGTAACACTGCTTCTGGGCGCGGGGCTCACGTGCGTCCTGTCGTTGCTCTACCTGTTCCAGATAGCCGTCTTCGCAGGGCCGCTCGTCGTGCCCGCGTTTGCGGTGGTGCTGGTGCAAATCGCCGTCACGGTGCTTGCCATGTTGGCGACGGCTCGTTACGAGAGCGCCACCAAGAAGGCAGATGCGAAGCTTTCCGGCACGGTCACGGCGCTTCTCGGCGGCATCGCCAAGGTGAAGCTGGCCGGCGCCGAGCGGCGCGCGTTCGCCAAGTGGGCCGACGACTACGCGCCTTACGCGCAAAGCGCCTACAACCGGCCCGTTCTGGTGCGGGCCGCCCCGGCCATCACGACGCTCGTAGGGCTTTTGGGAACCGCCGTGATCTACTGGTTTGCCGGCAGCGCGCACATGAACGTGGCAGATTACATGTCGTTCAACGTGGCTTACGGGCAGATGCAGGTGGCCATTCTCGCGCTCGCCGCGATGACGGAAGAGTTCGCCCAGGTCGGCCCGACGTTCGACCTGCTCGAGCCGATTCTCGCCGCGACCCCCGAGCCTGCTGCGAGCCGTCCCGTCGTGGGGTCGCTCAACGGTGCCCTCGAGGTGTCGGGCGTAACATTCCGCTACGGCCCCGACCAGCCGTACGTCCTGAAAGACCTCAGCTTCTCGGTGAAGCCGGGCGAATATGTCGCGATAGTGGGGAAGAGCGGCTGCGGGAAGTCTACCATTCTGCGCCTGTTGCTCGGGTTCGAAAAGCCCGAACGGGGCAACGTGTTCTTCGACCAGCACGACGTGGGGAAGGTCGACCTGCGCTCGCTTCGCCGCCACATCGGCACCGTGATGCAAGACGGCAAGCTGTTCATGGGCGATATCTTGAGCAACATAACGATCGCGTCGCCCGGTGCCAGCCTAGACGATGCTTGGGAAGCCGCCGAGCTCGCGGGCATCGCCGAAGACATCCGCAAGATGCCCATGGGAATGCAAACCATCGTCACCGAAGGGTCGGGCGGCATTTCGGGCGGCCAGCGCCAGCGCATCATGATCGCGCGCGCCGTGTGCGGAGGCAAGAGGGTGCTCGTTTTCGACGAGGCCACGAGCGCGCTCGACAACAAGACCCAGAAGCACGTGAGCGACTCGCTCGACGGATTGAACTGCACGCGCATCGTGGTGGCCCACCGCCTTTCCACCGTGCGCCATTGCGACCGCATCCTCGTGGTCGACGAAGGT
>JAFUBE010000149.1 GCA_017460365.1 Eggerthellaceae bacterium | reverse complement strand
GCTTCACGAAATGGTTCACCAGTATTGCGAGGAAAACGAGATCAAGGACACTTCGCGCGGCAACTCCTACCACAACAAGAAGTTCAAGGCCGAATGCGAGAAACGCGGCCTGATCGTGAAGCACGATCGTTCCGTTGGCTACGGCATAACCGATCCGGGCCCAGGGTTTATCGACTACATAGAGAATTCCAAGCAATTCGAACCCTGCCGCATCCAGCTTCGCCGTACCGGTGGCGGCCGCGCAGCCGATACTTCGACCGGCAAGAAGCAGAGTTCCACGCGCAAGTATGTATGCCCGTCTTGTGGCATGAGCGTTCGCGCAACGCGCGAAGTGAACATCGGGTGCCTCGATTGCGATTGTCAGATGGAGGAAGCCTAGAGCGCCGATCGGACTGGGCGCACGGGCTCGGGTGTTTCGCTCCTTTCCGCCCGTTTCACCCTCTGGCGTGGGGACGCTTTACGGGGCAGGTCTCCCCCGATGTGCAAGGGTGACAGGCTGCGCCCAATCCAATCGGCACACAAGGCACGTCCGGCGGGACGTTAAACACGCACCCTCCTTAAGCCGGGATGCTCGCTGTAGCGCATGTGGCGAGCATCCCCCCTGAGAAAGGCAACATAAATGAAGCAAGCAGCGAACACGCGTTATTTCAAAAGCCCGTCCGCACGGCAACCGCGACACAAGCGCATCCCTCTCCCCACGCTTGGCGCATATCAAGTGGGTCGTGCCGTGCGGACGTGGCTTGAAGGACATGCTGGCATTGCGTGTATCGCACTCGGTTGGGTGTTCGCGTTCGCGGCGGCTGCCGCTTCGCCAGAAGCCACGGTGCCGGAGGAGTATAGCGCAGCTTTCATGCTGCTTTTCTGCGCGATTGCGACCATTTCATTCGGCGTTGGCTGGGTGTTCCGGAGCGAAAGGGAGCGAGGGTCGAGCAATCGGGTCGAGGCGTTCGACATGACCAGCGAAGAGCTCGCGAATCGTGTCAGCGGTTGCCGCGTTGGCATCATGAAAGAGCCCGGTATCGAGGTCTTGGAAGGTCTTGGGAAGGGAGCCGGCCATGGATCAGTTTAGCCCGCTCACGTGCGAGGACATTCTTTTTGACTACATCGAGAAATGGGTTGACGAGTGGAAGGTGCTACAAGATGGAGGAATCGAAGATCGTGAAGGCTGCACCGAGGTTGCCGAAACGCCGGATGTTCATGATGGGCAGCGGGAAGCCTGTGCAGCCTAATGCATCCGAAGGCTTTTGCGGCGCGCTGATCAGCGGTTGCCTGGACGGCAAGATCGTTTCCCATTACGAATTCACGCTGGATTTCGCCGCATGCTTCGACGCAATTTCGCGCGGCACGATCGACTTAGCCGAAGACCCGATTGCGACCATCGAGCAAGCCTGGGCAGACATTGAGAACGTCACCACGAGTCCGAACAAAATCACCGACGTTATGCGCTTCGAGGGCGAATGATGAACTACGGACTGCCTTACCAAGGGAGCAAATCGGCTATCGCCGAATGGATCGTGGACGTGCTGCCAGAATCCCATACGCTCGTT
>JAFUBE010000148.1 GCA_017460365.1 Eggerthellaceae bacterium | reverse complement strand
CTTCGCCGACCGTGCTCGGGTTGTCGCGGTGCAGGTCAACCAAACACGAGAAGCCCGTCTTGGGGCTCTGGAACATCCAGGAGAGCGGGCGCTTCTTGTAGGTCTTCACGTGTTCCTTGTAGAACTCCTTCACGAAGTACGTGCGCAGGTCGCTTCCCAGCGCGTCCTCGATGTAGGCCACGTTGGCGTCGAGCGTCTCCTCGCCGTAGGCCGCCGCGAGGAAGCGGTAGAGCTGCATCACGACGTCATCCTCGAACCACTCGCCGTCGAGCACGGGCAGGATGTTGTCCGCGTCGGGCATGAACGTGGGCTCGGGGACCTTCGCCAGGTAGTCGTCGACCGTAGCGCCCGCGTCGGCGAGCACGAGCCCGTCGACGTCGAGCGAGTAGCGCCCGAACATGCAGCCGACCGCGTAGCTGATCAGGCTCACGATGTCGTCGCGGCGCGTACGCACGTACTTGTTGCCCTTGAACGACTCGGGGATCTCGTCCGCCGTGTCGAACACGCGCGCGACCGAGACGTACTTGTCCTCGACCTCGATGGGCACCTCGCCGACCATGCCGTAAATCTCCGCGAAGATGCGGTTGAGCTCCTCCTCGTTGGCCTTCAGCTGGTCGAACCGCGCGTTGGCCTCGGCCTTCCACGCCTCGAACTTGTCCGCTATGAGCGTCGCCATTTCCTCCCCTTCCGCTAGGCTGCCTTCATTGTTGTATTGCTATACTCAACTGAAACGATTCGCCCGTTTCGTAGAGAGACGTGATCATGAACAGGAAAATCGAGAAGATACGACCCTTCCGAACGATCGAGGAAATGCGTACCGCCTTCCCGCACGGGCGCATCGAGGCGTGGGGTGACGAAAGCGTTCGCATGACTGCCGACCCGCCCATGTATCTCCTTGCCGCAACCGTGCTCATGGGCGACCCCTGGCATCTCCTCGACGCGCTCGAATTGGTGAAGCCCAAAGGCGCGCAGAAGCTTCACTGGCGCGACCTCGGCATGAAGGCGCAGGAGCAGTCTCTCGGCGCCATCACCGACATGCTGCAGACCGCCACCATCGTGATCGCAAGCCCGCTCGTCGGAAACAAGCAGGAGCGCGCGAGGCGTAAGTGCCTGCAGGAGCTTTTGATGATCCTCGAGGACAAGGGCGTTAATTACCTGTACCTGGAAAGCCGAAACCCCGTCGCAGATAAGAGGGATGTCGACTTCCTTTACTACTTGCAGAGAAGCCATGTGGTTGGCAACATCGAGCTCCGCCACGTTGGCGGCCGCGATGATATCAGAACGAGCATTCCTGACCAGATCCTTGGAGCATACGTCGACGTCAGCGTGAACCCGGAACAGAAGCGCATTTGGTCGGACAGCTGGGAACAGCTCGAGAAGAGGATAACGGTTCACAACGTTAAGCTCTGAAAAAGCGCCGGGACCGGGGCCGGAGAACGCTCCGGAAATCCGGTCCCAACTTCCTAACCCCCTAGGGGGCGGCGTCTGAAGCGAATTGTACCATGGATGGGCGTTCTTGGCAAAAGGCACGTTTGCATCAAGAAAAGCGCCGGAGCCGGGTCCCGAGAACGCTCGGGCTATCCGGCTCCAACTTCCTAACCCCCGCAGGGGCGGCGTCTGGGACGTATTGTAGCATGCGCTGACGTGCCTGGCGAAAGGCGCGGCCGCTTTCCATGTTGTACTGCTATACTGACTCGCTAAAACCGCGCCCTGCACTACCGAGGATGTGATGCCATGCCCGATGAAATCGACTACTCCAAAACCGCCTGGGGCGACGAGAGCGTGCGCATAACTGCCAATCCCTCGTTCTATGCGATGGCCGCTTGCGTAATAGATGCAAATGCTCTTCGCTTGCCACTTGAACTCATGTACTTGAAGCCCAAGTCCGCAAAGAAGCTTCACTGGCGAGAGCTTGACGACAGGGGCAGGAAGCGCGCCTTGAAGGTTATTTCGGAACATCCTCCGAAAACAGTAATCGTAGCCGCCGCGCCTATCATAAGGAATAAGCAAGAGCGCGCCCGCAGAAAATG
>JAFUBE010000013.1 GCA_017460365.1 Eggerthellaceae bacterium | reverse complement strand
GAATGTGGCCTCCTCGGCGACCTTGGCCTGGTCTATCTCCCAGACGTCGGTCGCGGCGACCTCGCCCGCGGCCGTCACGGACGTGCGCTTGGCGAAGCGCATCGGGTCGTTGGCGCCCTTGCGGTGGCGCTTGGCGCGCCCGTCGGCTATCGCGCGGGCGGCCCGGTCGAGCTGGCCCTGGCGGATGGCCCGCTGGTAGTCGCGGTACCTGATCGAGAACGTGGATATGAGGTTCTGCTCGAACCACTCCCCGTCGGCGTCCTTCTCCTTCACGCGCCTGACCTTGTAGAACGTCGTCGAGCGCAGCGCCCGGCGGGTCTCCTCGTCCGTCTCGGGGTCGTCGGCGAGCGCCTGCACCTCGCCCAGGTCGAACAGGTCGTCGGAGCCGGCCGTCCGCCACCCGTCCGTGGCCAGCGCCCATTTGCGCAGGTGGGCCTTGAGCTTCTTGAGAGACTGCGTGGTCACGAAGTGGCGCTCGCCGCGCGAGTTGAACTGCCTGTTCGGCAGCGAGGAGAGCCCGGCGTCGGTGCACACGACGAACTTCGATATGCCGAAGTCGGACATCACCTTCTCCTCGAGCGGCGTGAGCGTGCCCTGCTCGGACTCGTTGCCGGGCTGCATGTCGAACGCCAGCGGCATGCCGTCGGCGTCCATGAGCATCCCCATCTGCACGATGGGCAGCGGCTGGTGCTGCTTGGAGTGCCCGTACATCCTGAAGCCGTCCTCGGCCTCTATCTCGAAGAAGAAGTTGGTGCAGTCGTAGTACAGCACGCCCGTCTTGCGGTGCGACTGCGCCTCGCTGGCGCGGTAGAGCGCCGCCTGGATCGCCTCCGACTCCGCGGCGATCGCCTCCAGCGCCCGGTAGACGTGGTGGGGCTCGAACCCCGGCTCCTCTATCAGCTCCCGCGCGAACTCGCAGGTGGCGCGCTTGGAGCCGGGCTCGAGGATCCGCCCGTAGACGAGGCGGGAGAGCACGGCGTCCAGGTCGTACCCGAACCTGCGGCCCGCCGCGATGCGCGCGCACTCGGCGGGAAGCCCCAGCGAGCAGTACACGTCCTGCAGGAACAGGTAGCCGCAGTTGAAAGCCCTGCGCTCGCCGGGGGCGATGAGCGCCGTCGGGTCGTATGCGACCGTGACCTTGCGCGTCCGGGCCCGCTCTTGCTCCTCCAGCTCGGCCGCGCGCGCCCGGCACCACTCCATGATGTCTGCGTCCGGGCCGATCTTGGCGCGGATGGCGGTCTCGTTGCCGAGCCTCTCGACCACCTTCGTGGTCGGCCTGCCGGTCCCGGGGTCGCGGAAGCCCTTGGTGATGTAGTACGAGCACGCGTTCTTCGATCTCGAGACCTGTACCTTCACGCTACCTCCCGGCGGTTCCGTCGACTACATCCCATTGTACAGCACATTGCCACACATTACAACATATTGTGCCAAGAAAACTTGACTTCCTCCAACAAAAAAACCCCGCCTGAGCGGGGATCATGCGAATCGTTGCTTTAAATGGTCGTCTTCTAACTGTCAAAGACCCGAGCAGCAACGCGCGAATATGAGTAGATGTTCGCATCTGTTCCCATGCACTCTATTCTAACGTGGATGCTTTACACATGGCAAAGCTTCGAAGACGCTTGTGTGTAACGAACATGGGCATATTGTGCAGCGAAAAAACTTTG
>JAFUBE010000147.1 GCA_017460365.1 Eggerthellaceae bacterium | reverse complement strand
CATCGTATCGGTAGAACGTCTCGTAGAACGACGACACGTAGTCTCTCCAGCCAATCGGAGCGCTGTCAGCGTTCACCACGTCGTTCACCCAAGCCGCCTCGAGCACCGATTCGGGCGAGCCGCCTTCCGTCCAACTTGAGAACAGGCCGCAGGGATTCACGACCACCGCGCTATCGGGGATGGCCGCGTCCTTGTCGCCCGAGCCTGTCGAGAACACCTGCTCGCCGGATGCGCTTTCGTCGTACGAGACGCCGATGCTCGAACGCACCTGGCTTCCCCCGCTCGTAAAGTGGCCGAAGAAGGCGATCTTGATGGCCTCGGTCTTGCTCACGAGCTTGTAGGGGTGGTAGATTCCGCTCGCCTTCGCGCTGTTCTCGATGAGCTTGTCTTTCACGCGCTGAGTTGCGGCGATGACCTTCGGGAACGACGAGGTGCCGAACGAACCTTCGATCGCGAAGGTTCCGTCCGCAGACGAGGAAGTGGTCTTGAACGACGTGAACAGGCTCTTATCCCACGCGCCAGCCATGTTGACGCTCACGTCGAGCGACTTGTCGACCGAGCCTCCGCTCGAGTAGTCCCATTCGCTTTTCGAGAACGGGGCGTCGTTCGAGTTGAACTGCCAGGCGACGATCTGGCCCGCTTCGCCGCCGCTCTTGTAGGCGGCTGTGTTCACGAGGCCTCCGGCCTGGATGTAGAACGACGCGGGCGTCGTCGCGTAACCGACCGTAGCCAGCGCAGCCCCGTTCGAATCGGGGGTCCAGCCGTCGATATCCGCCGAGTAGCGCGCGCTGGTGTCGTAGCCGTCGAGCAACAGCGTGTACTTCGCCGAGGAATTGTAACCATAGGGCGTGGCGTTCTTCAGCTCGTAAGTCGCGGTTCCCGCCAGCGTCGTGGCCGAGCCGTTCGCCTTGGCGCACGCTGCCTGCACGAGGTCGTCGAAGAACGTAACGTAGCTGGCGGCCATGCCGGCGCTGTCCCAACCAGGCGCGACTTTCTTGCTTTGCGCGAGCATGTCGCCGATCGTCTTCGCATCCTTCTTGATATAGGTGGTGTTCGTCATGGGGTAAATCAGGCAGACTTGCACGTTGGCTTGCTTCAACGCCGCTTTCTCCGCGTCGCTGAGGTAATCGCCTGCATACACGAGCACGGCAGACGCACCCGACGCGATGACCACCGACGTGTTGATGGTGCCCGAATCCGCGCCATCTGCGCTCCAACCGCGTGCGATTGCCGATGCGCCCTCGTCTGCGAACACAGATGAGAACGCGCTGTCGAGCAAGTCGGCATCGGATGCTGCAAGCGCCCCTTCGCCGCCGATCATCTGCACGAGGATCGCGGCATTACCGAATGCGGCGATGCTGTCGACTGCGGGCGGGTCGACGAAATCGCTCGTCAGGTCCTTGTCTACGTTGCCACTCGGATTGTACCCGCCATCGTCGGCGTCGTCGCCATCGCCGGCTTCGGTGTCATCGCCTACGGCCGCGCCATCGTCGCCGTCGTCTTGCGCGACCTCGTCGCCGCCGTCATCGACGTCGCCCGCGCCTTCGTTCGAATCTTGCGCTGCAGTGTTCTCCGACGTGTTCGACGCCACCGAACCCGCCT
>JAFUBE010000146.1 GCA_017460365.1 Eggerthellaceae bacterium | reverse complement strand
GACGAGCGTGGGCTGCGGCCTATGCGCGAACCGCGCCGCCACCATGAACGGGCGCGCCGACGCCGCCACGCCGAGCGTCGCGTCCTCGCCCCCATCGAGCTTGCCCCAGAACACCTCGAGCGCGTCAGAACGCTCGAGCGCATATGTCAGAGAATCGATCAGCATGACGTTATTGTACCAATGCGGCGCCCGCCATATGAGCCGCTTCACGTCCCGCGTGACACTTCTCGTCAGACACGAAGTGTCATTTTTCGGGTGGCGCCCGCGGTACCGCACGTCTTCCTCGAAAAATGACACTTCGTGTCTGACGATAAGTGTCACGCTCCGCCTGGCGAGAAGCTGCTCACCGAACGTTGCCGAGCAGGACGGCGGGTAAGTGGCGCGATGCGATGGCGGCGAGTCGGCGCAGGGTGGCGATGGGCGTGGGCGGCACATCGCGCATACGATGCATGGGGAAGAAGCGCGTGAGATGGTAGGGAATCTGCGGGTCGAGCGAAGCGAGCCAGCGGGCGGCGGCCTCGACTTGCGCTTCGTCGTCGGACAGGCCGGGCACGACGAGCGTGGTCACCTCCAAGTGGCAGCCCGGTTCGACGGCAAGCGCTTCGATCGTATGGCGCACGGCGGCGAAATCGCCCGCCAGCATGCGATAACCGCTTTCGGTGAAGCACTTCAAGTCGATGTTCGCAGCGTCGATGAGCGGCGCGAGCTCGGCGATGACGCCAGAGCTTGCCATGCCGTTCGACACGAGCACGTTCGACAGCCCCGCATCGCGGGCGAGCAGCGCCGTGTCGCGAACGAACTCCCAACCCGCGAGCGGTTCGTTGTAGGTGTAGGCGATCCCAATGCAACCGCGCCCGGCAAGCCCGAGCGCCTGCTCGACGACCTCGGCTGGGCGCATTTCGCGCCACAGCACGTCGTCTGCACCCGCCGCGGCGATTGACGCGTTCTGGCAAAACGGGCAGCGCATGCTGCAGCCGTAACTGCCCAGCGACAGCACCGTCGTGCCAGCGCGCCACCGGGCTATCGGCTTCTTTTCGATGGGATCGAGCGCAAGCGAGGTGATGCGCCCGTACGATTCGCACACGACCGCATCGTCGGTTGCCCGGCGGGCTCGGCAAAGCCCTACCTGGCCAGACGCGAGCCGGCACGCATGGGGGCATGTGGCGCAAATCGGCATCAGCACCTCCGAGGTTCGCCGCCGCGCGTGTGGCGCACGACCTCGAAGCGCTCGAGCGCAACATCGTGGTCGGCCGGGTCGATTCCCGCCTTGCGTTTCGCTATCGACAGCTGAGCCTCTATCGTGTCGACCCCGTCGAGGTTGGGCAGAAGCAGCCCGCGCTTCCATCCCTGGGTCACGATGACGCCGAAACGCACCGGATCGAGTTCGGAGGGCGAAGCGACGGGCTCGGCAGGCTCGAGCACATCTACCGAATACTCGAGGAAATCGAGCTCGTCGGGCCGCACGGGGTCGAACCGCGGGTCACGGCTACATGCGCTGACGCCGTTCTGGATGATTTCCTCGGCGATGGAAGCACACGTCGGGCCAATGGTGCCGATGCATCCGCGCAGCTCTCCGTGCTCGTGCAGCGACACGAACACGCCCGCTTGCCGCTCGAGCAGCTCGCGCTCGACGTTGCCCGGCACGTTCGCCGGGCGCCCCGTGTTCACAAAGGTTTCCACCGCATGCCGCGCAAGTGCCACGAACGGATCGACGGCTGGCGCAGGCGACGCGTCTTCATCGAGACGCGGCATGCAGGTGGCAACGCCATAGCCGACACCGAAGGGCCCCTCGTTCGAGAGCAAGCTGGTCTGAACCGGCAGCCCGTCGAGCGCCCCTGCCATGATCTGGAACGATGGCAGGCCGCATTCCGCAGCTGCGTCGCTGAACTCCTGGTCGAATTCGAAAAGCTCGTCCAGATCGCCCGAAGCGAAAATCTCGCCGATGCGCTCGTCGAACACCGGGCCTTCGGGCGCGAAACCGTAGGGCCCTTCGGCCAGCAGCTTGTGCGAGAGGTCGCCGCTCGCGATGAAACCGACCCGCCGTCCGCGCGCGTCGGCGGCGCGCGAGATCGCGCGGCCGAGCTCGCGATGCACCTGCGGTGAAAAACCCGAGAGCCCGATGCGCACGATCGGACACGGCAGCTCGCCTTGCGGCAAACCCGCTGCCTCGCGCACGAAGTACAGCGGCACGTACGTTCCGTGGTCCATGTCGTCGCGATACCGGTCGCTCCCAACCGCCGCAATGCCCGCCGCGCTCGCTTGGCGCATGATCTCGCGGGCGAGCTCGACATCGCAACGTGCGCGAATGCGCTCGCCCGGCGCGTTGAACCTGGCCATGCTACCTTCGAGCACAGCATCGGTCGTCACGTTAAACGCGTCGCGGAACAGCGGCGCATGTGGCGACGTGACCACCAGGCAATCGGGCTTGCGCGCCAGCAGCTCGCCGGTCGCTTTCGTGTACGCATCGATCGTCGCCTGGATGCGCCTTTCGTCCCCGCGCCCCACCGCCGCCACGATAAGCGGCGGATGCGGCACTGCTATGGCGGCAATTACCGTCATATTTACCTCCTTGAAACGGTGTGACACTTTTCGTCAGACACGATCTGTCATTTTCGCGGGGAGACTTCCTGTTCCGCGAATCGCACCGCGAAAATGACAGATCGTGTCTGACGAAAAGTGTCACACCGCGTTCGGGAAACTAGTCGCGCGTGAGCTTGCGGTGCAGGCGGTGGGGCTTCGCGGCCTCGGCGCCCAGACGGGCGATGCGGTTTTCCTGGTAAGCTTCGAAGTTGCCTTCGAACCAGTACCAGGCGCCGGGGTTCTCGTCGGTGCCCTCCCACGCCAGGATGTGCGTGG
>JAFUBE010000145.1 GCA_017460365.1 Eggerthellaceae bacterium | reverse complement strand
GGCCGGCTACATCAACGCCGGCACGCGCGTCACGATGTTCACGAACGACCTCGTCATGGTCACCTCCGAGAAGAACACGAACATCACCTCCATGACGCTCGACCAGATCGCGACCGGCAATTACACCGTGTGCGTGGGCGACGACTCCGTGCCCGCCGGCAACTATGCCAACCAGTCGCTGAGCACGGTCGGCTGCTTCGTCGACCCCGATGGCAAGACCGGCTCTGAGAGCGCTGGCAAGGCCAACGGCACCGACGCGTACGCCGGCACGCCGCTCGCGGGCAAGGTCGTCACCGACACCTCCGTGGGCAACGTCTGCAAGCATGCCGAGTCCGGCGACGTCGACATCGCGTTCGTCTACACCTCCGACGTCGAGCGTTTCGGCGGCGTGAAGGTCGTCGGCACGGTTCCGGCCAACACGCACAAGAGCATCACCTATCCGGGCGCGGTCACGTCCCAGACGAAGAACGCCGATGCGGCTGAGAAGTTCCTGAACTGGTGCCTCACCGACAAGGACGTGCTCGAGATTTGGCAGAAGTGGGGCTTCGAGATGGCCGCCTAATGGCCCTCGAAGACTAGTCGCGACATCTTGTGAGTCATGTACTTGGGGGAGTCGGGTTTCCGGCTCCCCCTTTCGATAAAAAGGAATGTCCAATGCGAAAACGCATTCTCGTGATGGCAACGACGCTCGTGTTGATTCTCAACATGGCGATTACCTCCCTCGCCTGGGCAGCCGACAGCGCCTCGGTTGACACGACCAAGGCGAACATCGACACCTCGGGTGTTACCCTTTCCTCCGATAATGCGTCGGCCATCATCGACGGATGCGTTTTTGCGGTGGGCGATTTCGAACGTGCGAGCAAAGGATCCAACAAGGCTATCGCCGATGAGTACCGCGGTTACGCATACTACATCGGCAGCAAGCCCGACACGGTGATGTACCTAGTCACCGACAACGACGTCGTGGTGTACGTCGACAAGAGCGCCGCCTCGTCTGCCGGCTTCGACCTTACCAAGCAAGATGATTTGAAGGCGCTGCAGAAGTACCTGGTGGTGCTCGACACGGCCGCCGGCAAAGGCAATGCGCTGATTCCCGACGGGGCGAAGTGGCACTTTACCGACAGCGCCGAATACGAACTCGACGGCGTCGTGTTCGCGTTCAAGCAGGAGACCGCCGACGGCAGCAAGTACAACTGGATCGTCGGCGCCGATGGGTCGGACGTCACCGATTTCGAGAACGCCCATTACACCCGTCCGTCGTTCGCGTGCTTCGGGTCGCTGGTGAAGGCATCTGACGCGGTCATCGTGGCGCAGCCGTCCTGGACCGAGCAGCTCGGCTCGTTCATGGCAACGCTCGACTGGTCGCCGCTCTGGGTGACGCTGCGAACTACGTTCACGGCCATCATTTTCATTTTCATCCTGGGTTTGGCGGCGGCGTATTTCTGCTTGCACCGCACGGCGAAGTTCCGCAACCTGTTCGACACCATCTTCACCATTCCCATGGTGCTGCCGCCGACGGTTTGCGGCTTCTTGCTGCTGCTGGCGCTGGGCAGCAACACGGCGGTCGGTCGGTTCTTCATCGACATCGGGTTCCCGCTCATCTTCAGCTGGCCGGCTACCGTGATCGCGGCGGTCATCGTGGCGTTCCCGCTGATGTACCGCGGCGCGCTCGGCGCGTTCGACAACCTCGACCCGAACATGCTCGACGCTGCGCGCACGCTCGGCTGGTCTGAAAGCAAGATCTTCTTCAAGATCATGCTGCCGCTGTCGTGGTCCTCGATCGCGGCTTCCACGGTGCTCGCGTTCGCCCGAGCGCTCGGCGAATTCGGCGCCACGCTGTTTTGGCGGGCAATTACCTCGGGATTACGCGCACCATTCCCATCGCGATTTACTTCGAGTGGATGAACGGCAACACCGACATCGCGATCTTCTGGACGATCATCCTGGTCATCTTCAGGTTCCTGGTCATCATGTTCATCAACCTCTGGTCGCAGCATACGACGCGCTACCGGAAGGGGGTATCCGAAGAATGAGC
>JAFUBE010000144.1 GCA_017460365.1 Eggerthellaceae bacterium | reverse complement strand
TTCCCTACATCGGCACGACCAGCTTGCGCCCCGCATGCTCGATGACATCGGCCTCCATCCCGTACACGCGCCGAATCTGCTCGGCCGTCACGACTTCTTCGCCGCCGAACGCGTCGACGACGCCGTCCTTCAGGAACAGGAAGCGGTCGCAATGGCGCAGCGCAAGGTTCATGTCGTGCATGACGGCCACAGCCCCGATGCCCCGCCGTTCGACCTCGGTGCGGACAAGCCGCATGACTTCCTGCTGGTTCGAAGGGTCCAGGTTGGTCGTGGGCTCGTCGAGCAGCAGCGTGTCGGTTTGCTGGACGAACGCGCGCGCCAGCACGACGATTTGGTATTCGCCGCCCGAAAGCTCGTCGAGGTAGCGCAACGCGTAATCTGCCAACCCGAGTTCGCCGAGCACCTCGGCCACGATGGCGCGGTCCTCCGCGGTAGGGGCCGAATCCATGAACGGACGGCGGCCCAGAAGCACCGAGTCGAACACGGTGAGGCGGTTGGCATGGCTATGCTGAGACACCAAAGCCACCTTGCGGGCGCGTTCGCGTCGGTCAACTTTCGCAAGAGGGACCCCGTCGAGCAGCACCTCGCCCGCTTCGGGAGTGCGCGCCGCCGTCATAATCGAGAGCAGCGTCGATTTGCCGCAACCGTTCTGCCCGAGTATAGCTGTAAACGTTCCCGGCTCTACGGCAAGCGACACGTCGCGGAGCAACGGCTGGCTCCGCTTGAACGAAAAGGCTATGTTGCGCGCCTCCAGCATTAGCGGCTTACGCCCCTGAACAGGAGGTAGATGAAAATTGGCGCACCGACGAAGGACGTTATCGCGCTTATGGGCAAGATCAACGGCGCCACGACAACATGGCAGAGCATGTCGGATGCCAGCAGCAGGCCGGCTCCTGCCAAGGCGCTTGCCGGCAGCAAGTAGCGGTAATCGGCACCGAGCAGCCTGCGCATGATGTGTGGCGCGACCAGCCCGACGAAGTTGATGATGCCGCAAAACGCGATAACGGTGGAAGCGGCGGCAGACGCCACGACCATGCTGGCCAGGCGCACGCGCGAAACGGGAACGCCCAGGCCATGGGCTAAGCTCTCGCCGCCCTCGATGGCGTTGTAGTTCCATCGGTTCACGAAGAAGAAGACCGCGGACAGGGCGGTGACGGCGGCCATGACGGCGATCTGGGGCTTGGTCACGCGCGAAAGGTCGCCGAAGGTCCAGAACACCACGGCGGCTACCTGCGAATCCTCCGCGAAGTACTGCACCATCGTGGTGCCGGCCGTGAACAGGGCGGACAAGGCGACGCCCAGCAACACGATGCTTTCGGGAGTCATTTCGCGGAACCGCGAAAGCGCCAAAATGATGGCGGTCGAGAGCATGGCTCCCAAGAAAGCGCAGATGGCGGTGGAAACGGGATCCGCGTTGGTCACGCCTTCGTAGGCGACCGAGTTTTCGATTCCGCCTCCCGAGATGACGATGATCGCGATGCTCGCGCCGAACGCGGCACCCTGCGCAATGCCGAGCGTGCTGGCCGAGGCAAGCGGATTGCGCAGCGTCGACTGGTACGCGCACCCGGCAAGGGCCAGCGCGATGCCGGCGATG
>JAFUBE010000143.1 GCA_017460365.1 Eggerthellaceae bacterium | reverse complement strand
TTCAAGCGCGAGCGGCAGCGTGTTCACGAACATGCCCACGGTTTCGGCCGTGCGCACGTCGGCACGGCCATTGCTGATCGTGGACAGGTACACGCGCCGCTCGTTGGCGTAGCGCGACAGCGCGTAGGCCGTGGCGGCCAGCATGAAGCCAGCGGGCGTAACGTCGGCATCTTGGCTCGCGCGTTCGACGGCCGCAAGGTCGAAGGTCGCCACGGCCGTGCGGGCGTGCCCGCGTTCCTCGCGGCCCGACTTGTCGGCCGGCAGCTCGGTCGCGCTCTCGAAATCGGCGAACAGCGCCGCGATGCGGTCGCGCGTGGCGGCGAACTCGGGGGACGATGCGTAAGCTTGCTCGTCGCGCGCGTGGTCGGCGAACGTGTAGGTTTCGGCCTGCACCGCAGCACCGCCAAGCGCCGCGCCCAAGTCGCCGAGGAAAATCGACATCGAAGCGCCGTCGAACGCCAAGTGGTGGAAGTCGGCGAGCAAGCACGTATGCTCGGGCGTGGCCGCAACCGTGAAGCGCGCGAGCGGGCCGGCGTGCAAGTCGAACGGGCGCACGAAGCCGACGCGCAGCTCGGCGAGCGCGGCCTCGTCGCATTCGACGCGCTCCACTTCCACCGGTGCCTCGCACGGCACGAGCGCGACCTCTTCGCCAGCCTGCACGAAACGCGCGGCCAGCGTCGGGTGCGCCGCCGCGACTGCGGCGACCGCGCTCGCCAGCGCATCGGGCGTCACCGACGAATCGAAGCTGAACAGCGCAGGGATGTTGTACGCGAGCGAGTCGGACGCCTTCAGGCACTCGTAGTACACGCCCGTCTGCGCAAACGTGAGCGGGCAGCGGAAAGGACGGGAATCCCCCTGCTCGGCTGCCGGCTTGCCCCTCTCCGCCGCGCTCGGCCCGTGAGCCATCCATTCGGACAAGATCATGTTCTCCAGCGTGATGACCGAAACGTCGTCGGGAAGGTCCTTCGCGTGGATCGACACGCCGAAGCGCTTGTACACGAGCGCGAGCAGGCGGATCGACTGGATCGACGTGAGGCCGCAGCGCACGAGAGGCACCGTTACGCCGAAGCCGCTGGCGCCGATGACCGACTCGGCGATGGCAAGCAGCTCGGCCTCGAGCGCGTTGAGCTCGCGCGGAGCGTCGTCTTCCAGCTCGCCTTCGGCGGCTGCGAGGTCGGGTTCGGGCAGCGCGCGGCGGTTCACCTTGCCGTTCTGGTTCAGCGGGATGCGCTCGACCTGCACGATGGCGGCCGGCACCATGTACGGCGGCTTGCGCTCGCGGATGAAGTCGCCGAGCGCCGTAGCGTCGACCGGCTCGTCGGAGACCACGTACGCAGCCACGTATTTGCCGCCGCTCGGATGGTCGAACGCGGCGATCGTGGCGTCGCGCACGCCGGGGAAATCGCGCACGACCGCTTCGACCTCGGTGAGCTCGATGCGGAAGCCGCGGATCTTCACCTGCCCGTCGCGCCGGCCGATGAACTCGATCTTCCCGTCGCGCATGTAGCGCACCACGTCGCCCGTGCGGTAAAGCGGCGCGTAGTCGCCGCCGTCGAACGG
>JAFUBE010000142.1 GCA_017460365.1 Eggerthellaceae bacterium | reverse complement strand
GCAGTAAGTGGGGCAGTTCCGGGGACGACGGGGAGCGGGACGGTTTACAGGCATGTGGCCAGCGCACAGGCGAAGCGGTCGATGTCGTCGGCGGTCGTGTAGCGGCCGATCGAGACGCGCAGGGCTCCGTAGGCCTCGTCGGCGGTGAGGCCGATCGCGCGCAGGACGTGGCTCGGCTCGAGGGAATGCGACGCGCAGGCCGAGCCGCCTGACACGCCGAAGCCGGCCATGTCGAGGCGCAGCACCAGCGTTTCGCTTTCGTAGTCGCGCGCGATTGCATGCACGATGTTGGAAAGGTAGTCGACCGAACCTGCGGGAACGACGAGCGTGGGGCGTATGCCGTCCATCTTCTCGAGCTTGGCGTACAGCGCGTCGCGCAGCACGCGCTGGCGGTCGGATTCGGCTTGCTCATTTTCAACCGCCACATGGCATGCAGCCGCGAAGCCCGCGATGCCGCACGCGTTTTGCGTCGTGGAACGGCGTCCTTCCTCCTGGCCGCCTCCGAGCATCTGCGCACGGAACGGCGTGCGCGCCTTCAGGTACAATGCGCCGATGCCCTTCGGACCGCCGATCTTGTGCGCGGAAAACGAGGCCGCATCGACGCCGAGTTCGGTCATGTCGAGCGGCACCTTCCCAAGTGCCTGGGTCGCGTCGGTGTGGAAGAGCGCTCCGTGCGCATGCGCGAGGGCGGCGAGCCGGGCTATCGGGTGGATTGCGCCGATCTCGCTGTTGGCAGCTTGAACCGACACGAGAACGGTGTTGTCGTCGAGCGCCTCTTCGAGCGCTTCAGGCGTTATGAAGCCCGCACGGTCGGGCTTCAGGTACACGACATCGTAACCTTCGCGGGCAAGCTCGCGGGCGGGCTCGAGCACGGCTTCGTGTTCGACGGCGGTCGTGATGATGCGCCCAGACCCCTTCCCCGACGCATGCGCGATGCCGAACAGCGCAGCGTTGTCGGCTTCGGTCGCCCCCGAGGTGAAAATGATCTCGCTTGGGCGCGAACACCCCAAATCGCGTGCGATTTCACGACGCGCGAGCTCCATCGCCTCGAACGCCGCGCGGCCAGGCGCATGCAGCGAGTTCGCGTTCATGCCGAACGCGATATTGGCAAGCCCCGGCGCCAAGTACGGCGCCATTGCCTCGGCAGCCTCTTCGCATAGTGGCGCGGTCGCCGCCCAATCGAGGTACGTGTAGTTTTCGGGAACGTTTATGGTCATGTGATCCCTTCAATAGTCGTCTGGGGTCTGACCCCTGGCGGCTCATTTTCGAATTAGCGGGTCTCGTCGCCGGCGGCAGCGATGGCGCGGATGGCTTCTGCGGGGTCTTCAGCTGCGAAAACGGCGTTGCCGCAAACGATGACATCGGCGCCGACCGAGGTCACGCGACCTACGTTGGCCTGCCCGATTCCGCCGTCAACTTCGATGAGCAGCTTCTCGTTGCCCGCATCGCGCGCGAGCTGGGCCACTGCTGCGACTTTCCGCTCACTGCCCTCGATGTATTTCTGGCCCGAGAAACCCGGCTCGACCGACATGACGAGCACCATGTCGAGGTCGGCGATATGCGGCACGACGACGTCGACCGGGGTATTCGGCTTGATGGCCATGCAGGCCTGCGCACCTCCATCGTGTATGAGCGCGATCGCGCGGTCGAGCCATTGGCCCTCGAGCGTTTCCGCATGCACGGTGACCATGTCGGCACCGGCTTCGATGAACCACGGCAGCTGCTCGAGAGGATTCGCGATCATGAGGTGCACGTCGAGCGGCAAATCGGTGATCTTCGAGAGCTGCTTCACATGCGGAACGCCGATCGTGAGGTTCGGCACGAAATGACCGTCCATGACGTCGATATGCACGTAACCCGCCCCGCCGCGCTCTATCATGCGGATGTCGCGCTCGAGGTTCATGAAATCCGCCGACAGGATTGACGGTGCGATTTTCACCGGTTGAAACATTGGCCCTCCCGCAATTTCGCCTGTTCATTTAGGCATATTCTAGCGCATCGCGATGCCTTGGTTGGTTTATCATCGATACATGGCTGACAACGTCGACACCTGTTTCACGTACGCGACCCCCCACGGGCCGGTCACGCTGCGAGCCACGCGCCGCGGGCTGGTGGAAGTGGCGTTCAGCGCCGCGCCGCGCGATGCGCAGCTTTCCGCGAACGCGACGACCAACCAGGCGGCGAACGAGCTGCAGGAATACCTTGCGGGGAAGCGCACTTCGTTCGATGTGCCGCTCGACCCCCAGGGAAGCGCGTTCCAGCACACGGTGTGGGAATGCGTCTGCGAGATTCCCTATGGCGAAACGCGCACCGCTGCCGACGTCGCCGCCGCGATCGGTAAGCCCGGCTCGCACCGCTCGGTCGGAACGGCGATCAAGCTGTGCCGGCTTGCGCCCTTCATCCCCGCGCACCGCGTTATGGCCGCCAATGCCACCGGCCAACAAGCGAAGATCTTCCGCGCGTTCGTCGCGCTCGAGGGGCGTGCCCGTGCGTAACCCGAAGGGTGTGACACTTCTCGTCAGACACGGTCTGGCACAAATGCGGGCAGAGTTCGGCGCTGGCGCGCCGCGGGCGGCACGAGT
>JAFUBE010000141.1 GCA_017460365.1 Eggerthellaceae bacterium | reverse complement strand
TATGCGAGCACTACCTTTTCACGTTCTGTCATTCTTTATCCTTTCAGCCTTTCTTGACTTGTCCGTTGCGATGGCGGGAAGGGGGCAGCGCTCGACGCATCGTCGTCGCGAACTAACTTTTCCGCCGAGGACAGGCGGAAAAGTGGATTTCGCTCCTCCTTTGGCTTGACCTCGCTTCTCCCCCTTCCCGCCATCGCAACTACATTTCCTTTGCTGGATTTTACAGCAGGTCATGCAATCGTGCGATGAGGTCGTCGACATCTTCGCGGGTGCACACGAGGGGTGGGAGGAAGCGGAGGGTGTGGGGGCCGGTGGCATTCAGCAACAGGCCCGCCTCGAGCGCCGCAAGCACCACGGCGGGCGCGTCGACGGATTCGTCAAACTCGGCGGCAACCATAAGGCCCAAACCGCGCACTTCCTTCACGTGAGGCAGCTCGTCCAGCTTCTCGCGCAGGTAGGCGCCGACCTCCTGAACGTTTTGCGCAATGCCCTCGGCTTCGATGGTGTCGAGCACCGTGTTAGCAGCCGCAATGGCCAAGCAGCTGCCGCCGAACGTAGAACCGTGAATGCCCGGCTCGAACACCTTGGCCACCTTCGTCCGCGCCGACCAGGCACCCATGGGAACGCCGCCGGCAATGCCCTTGGCCATGGTGACGATATCGGGCTGCACGTCGGCATGCTGGAAACCGAACGGGGTGCCGCAGCGGAACATGCCGCATTGCACTTCGTCGAAAATGAGAACCGCATCGTTTTCGCGCGTAAGACGGCGCGCAGCCTTCAAGTATTCCTCGGTGCACGGGTACACGCCGCATTCGCCTTGCACGGGCTCGAGCAACATGCCGCAGATGTCGTTGCCTAACTCCGCAAACGTTTGCTCGAGCGCATCGATGTCGTTGGCGGGAACGGGAACGTACAGTTTTTCGGTAGGCAACGGGCTAAACGCCTCTTGCTTCACAGGCTGGGCGGTGGCGGCAAGCGTTTCGCACGTGCGCCCATGGAAGCTGCGCTGCAACGTGACAATCAGCTGCGGACGTGCGGAGGAGCCAGCCGCCTCCTGCTGCCAGCGAGCGTCTAGACGCGCTAGCGTGATGGCGCATGCATTGGCTTCGGCGCCCGAGTTCGCGAAAAACGTCTGCCAGTCTTCGGCGTGCGCGCAGCGCAGGTTCTGCTTCAGCAGGCTATTGATCTTCTGGGCAAGCTCACCGCGGCCTTCAATGTAATAGTAGTTGCTCACATGCATGAGCTTGGCGGCTTGCTCTTGCAGCGTCTTCACGAGCGCCGGATGACAGTGGCCTAAGCTGATAACGCCAATGCCGCCGATGAAATCGAGGTACTCCTTGCCCGCGTCGTCCCACACGCGCATGCCCTCGCCGCGCACGAGCTCGACCGGCTTGCGGCCGAACGTGTGCATGACATAGGCTTCCTCGAGCTGTTGCTGTTGCTGAAGGCTCATTAACGATCCCTTCTCTCTCGTCCAAAGCGACAGGTTGGGGAGACTCCCCTTTCTGTCGTCATCACGTTAGTTTACCAATCGGAGCTCCCACAATCCGCAAGCGACAGAAAAGGGAGACTCCCAATCTGTCATTTGCTACTTGTTTTCGAGCAGCTTGCTGGCGAAGTTGCCGACGGGGGTCTTGGCGTCGGCGGTATCGGCGTACACGGCCGTGCCCACGCCGGACAGCGTCAGCAATTCGAGCAAGATGGAATGCGGTATGGTGCCGTTCACGATGTAAGCGCTGGGAACGCCGCCCTCGATGGCCGAAACGCACGAGCGAAGCTTCGGGATCATCCCCGACGAAAGCGTGCCGCCGTCGATGAGGTCGCGTGCCTCTTCGAGCGAAAGCTGCGATACGAGCGTACCCTTGTCGTCGAAATCGAGGTACAGGCCATCGACGTCGGTGAGGAACAGGATCTTGGCGGCGTTCGTGGCTGCGGCGATTTCGCCAGCCATAACATCGGCATTGACATTGCAATACCCGCCGTCGTTGCCAATGGCAACCGATGCGATGATGGGAATGTAATCGGCGTCGACGAGGTCTTGCAGAAGCGATTCGTTAATGCGCTTGATTCTGCCGACACGACCCAGCTCGTCGGAAACCGGCTCGGCGATGACGGTGCCTCCGTCGACTCCGTTCACGCCCACGGCGATGTTGCCGTGCTCGTTCAGGGCGCGCACGAGCTCTTGGTTCACCTTGCCGGCCAGGATGGTGCGCACGATGTCCATGCCCTCGTCGGTGGTGACGCGCTGGCCGTCGATGAACTCGACGGGGATGCCGGCGTCTTCCATGGCGCGCGTGATGTCCTTGCCGCCGCCATGCACGATGATGGGGTTCACGCCAACCGTTTTCAGCAGCACGATGTCGCTCATCACGTCGGCGCGCAGCTTCGGGTCGACCATGGCCGCGCCGCCGTATTCGATGACGATGGTCTGGCCGGTAATGTTCTTAATCCAGGGGAGCGCCTCGGCGCTAAGCTGGGCGGATACCTTATCGGTCACGCCGTTCGG